>NZ_JAYGHC010000048.1:16229-41518 GCF_034932285.1 Cronbergia sp. UHCC 0137 | reverse complement strand
TAATATATATCAATTAAAATATACAGGAACATTGGGTGTTTTAATTAAGGCGAAAAAACTGGGTTATTTGTCTTCTGTTGCTTCTGTAATTACCATACTACGACAACAAGGAATGTGGTTGACAGATAGCATTATTAATGATGTCCTTAAATTAGCTCGAGAATCTAAATTAGATTAGCTTATTTAGCCTGGTTATCCTGATTCTGACAAGATTATGAATTGATATGTAAGAATAAATACATAAACAACAGCCATTAAACATCAAATAATCATCCTGTAAATCCTATAATCCTGGTTATCCTGATTCTGACAAAAGACTAATTCTTATGAAATGAATGTCATCATCCTGTAAATCCTTTCATCCTGGATATCCTGATTCTGACAAATTCATCATAATAGGTTCTTTGTTAGGAAGTTTGATAATAATTTCCATAGTTCCTCCTAAAGCATTAACGACATTACGCAGTGTATTTAATTCTAAACTTTGTCCACTTTCTAAATCAGATGTTTCTCTTTGGGATAATTCTAAACTAGCAGCTAATTCTGATTGTGATAAACCCAGTTTTTTTCCCAAATGTTGAAGCGTAATTTCTTCTAACCTTATTTCAGAATTTCTTACAGCAATAATTTCTTTTCTTTCTTGAGAAAGTTGATTTAATTCTTCAGATAAAGTTGTATATTTTTTCATAATTTTTCTTCCTTGAGTGTCTCCAAATATTCTGTATACCGTTTATCTGCTATGGGAATATTTTCTTTATACCATTTTTTATTACCAGCTTTGTTACCTCCAACTAATAAAATCGCTTGTCTTTTAGGATCAAATGCAAATAAAATCCGCCAAGGTTCTCCTTGATGTTGAATACGCAGTTCTTTCATATTGCTGAAACCAGAACCTTCTAAAGTATCAACTCTTGGTCTTGCTAAACTGGGTCCAAATTCTGCTAAAATACCTAATACAGCAAATGCTTCATTTTGAAATCCCTGTTCTTGTTGATAAAACCAAATTCTAAAATCTGGATCAAATATTATATTCCATTCCATAAATTCATTTAACTTATTTTATTTTATCTCAATCAGTAGTAGATTGTTCTGAATCAATTTTTGTTTAATATATCATCTATTAAATATACCATATTTGAGTAATTTTGCTAGGTTTTTAGATAAATTTAATATTGTCAGAATCAGGATGTCCAGGATTTGAGGATGTACAGGATATGATTGTTTAATTATTGGTTAGGTGTTGATGATTAGTATGGATAAAAGTGAACATTTATGAAGTGAGATGTAAGAATAAATACATAAATAACAGCCATTAACCATCAAATAATTATCCTGTAAATCCTCTAATCCTGGTTATCCTGATTCTGACAGTTGACAGATTATAATTAAAATACAGTACAATATTGCCTATAACCTAGTAAATGACATAAACAATTATGAATGTACAACTTGTTGACTCCCTTGTAGAAATTGTTTTAAAATTAACTCCTGAAGAAAAAAAACTTTTCCAAGAAAGGCTGAGTTATCAGGATTTCAACGGACAAACTAAAAAGCCCTTAACACCTAAAGAAAGATTAAAACTTTGGCAAGAGTGGATAGAAAAAGCTCCTAAAAGTTCTGTTAATCTTCCTGATGAAGCACTACGTCGAGAAAACATTTATGATGATCGAGGAAGATGAGTAATTACTTATTAGATACCAATATTCTGTTACGTTCAAGAGATATCACATCTCCTGATTTTCATTTAGTTGATAAAACAATTAGATATTTAATATATAATAATCATCAATGTTTTATTACCTCTCAAGTAATTATCGAATTTTGGGTTGTTGCTACTCGTCCTGTCAATGTTAATGGATTAGGATGGAATATAGAACAGACAACTCAAGCGGTACAAATGCTAATAAATCAATTTGATTTACTAGAAGAAACACCAGATGTATTTTCTATTTGGTTGAACTTAGTAACAACATATAATATTTCTGGTAAACGCACTCACGATATACACATATTAGCAGTGATGCTTGCTCATAATATCAGCCATATTTTAACTTTAAATCCCAAAGATTTTATAGCTGTTCCTGAAATTACAATTATTCATCCTCAAAGTATTAATAGCTAAGAATATTGTCAATGTGATTATCCTATTAATTCTTTAATCATGGGTATCCTGATTCTGACAATATGTTACAATCAAAATAGAGGTAAAATTAAAAATTCCGTAATTAAATTGATCAGAAAAGATAATGCAACAAATTAATTTTGATGCTCGTGTAGATGAAAATGGTTGTTTATATCTGAAACTTCCCCCAAATTTTGCCGGGATGGAAATAACAGGAAAAGTTTTATATCAAGCTCATCCTGTTTCCTTACCAAATCGCAAAAAGAATGAAATTGATATTAATCTTGTTCGTAGTATTTGTCATCAGATTAGAAATTTACCAGTTCTTGATAGCAGAACTCCTGATGAAATTATTGGTTATAATGAGTTTGGAATTCCAGAATAATATGTATTTATAGGATGTTTTTCGATGATTTTTTGTGTTGTAGTGAATAACGAATTAATTTTAATGCTTGTGTAGATGAAATTGGATAATCTGTTAGACAAGTTGCTGAACAGGAATTTGAATGATAAACTCGGTTTTTTCTCCAACAGTGGAAATACATTCTAAGGTACCACCGTGTTTTTCCATGATGATTTGGTAGCTGATAGCCATGCCCATACCAGTTCCCTTACCAATGGGCTTAGTTGTGAAAAAAGGGTTAAAAATCTGCTCTCGAATAGCTTCGGGTATGCCAGAACCGTTATCAGCGATCGCAATTTTTACCCATTGTGGATCAATCATCGCAGTGCGAATTACAATTTGATTGGGATCATCGTTGATTTCTTGATAGGTTCGGTTGGTATTCAATTCTTCTAGGGCATCGATCGCATTTACTAGGATATTCATGAACACCTGATTGAGTGGACCAGGACAACATTGCACCAATGGCAAATCACCATATTCACGAATCACTTTAATTGCTGGACTTTTTGGAGTAGCTTTGAGACGGTGTTGTAAAATCAGCAGTGTACTATCTATGCCTTCGTGAATATTGACGGTTTTAAATTCGGCTTCATCTAAGCGCGAGAAGTTGCGAAGAGAATTAACAATTTCGCGGATGCGATTAGTACCTATTTGCATTGAGCGGAGAATTTGGGGTAGGTCTTCTTGCAAAAAAGGCAAATCTATTTCTTCTGCTTCTTTCTCAATTTCCGTCACCGGATTTGGGTAATATTTTTGGTAAAGTTTGACAAAATTTAGCAAGTTGTGGGCATATTCGTCTAGATGGGTCAGGTTGCCATGAATGAAATTAATTGGATTATTAATCTCATGGGCTACACCTGCTACGAGTAATCCCAAGGCAGACATTTTTTCATTTTGCAACATTTGAGTTTGAGTGTTGCGGAGTTTGTCTAAGAGTTCTTTAAGCTCAATATTTCTTTGGTTCAGTTGTTGGGTGCGCTCATCTACCTTGAGTTCTAAAGTCTGGTTATATTCCTGTTGCTGATCTAACAGAATTTTGACTGAAGCAATCAGTTCATTGAAAGATGTTGCTAAGACTCCCACTTCATCTTGAGTTGTCACAGGAACTTGAAGCGTAAAATTTGATTCCCTGAGTGCTTGGTGAGTTACTTGGGTGAGAGATTGAATGGGACGGGCAATGGCATGACTGGTAAGAATAGAGAGGAGAATAGCGATCGCTACCGAAGCCACTATACTCACACTAATTACCCATAAACGCAGAACACTACTACTGCTCATTGCGACCTGTGCCGCCGCATATTCCTTCTGACTCATGATCCCGATGAGCTTCAAATCTTGAATAAAATCATGAATCTGGTCAGTTAATATGCTTTGCTCTAGTTTCGCTAACCCGACTCTCAAGCGGACAATCTTTTCAGGGGTTAAGGTATTTGCATCGAAGTTGGCCAGTAGTCGATCAAGTTCTTGGATGTATGCTTCTGGAACACCCTCATACTTTTCTAAAAAAGCATCTATAGCTTCGGCTTCACCCGGTAATTCAATATCTTCTTGCCCTTTTGTGCCACCCTCAGACTGTTTAAACTCTTGCCAACTCTGGCGAAATTGATTGTAATATTCCTGCCATTCTGTATATTCTTCTTGTAAATACACAGTATTAGAAAGTAAGTCACTACTCCGATGCTGATGGGCAAATGTTTGTAGCCCATCAATTTGCAAGCGAGTGATGATTTCTATTTCTTCTAGGGCATCTTCGATCAACACCTCCGCTTGTCGTTGCTGCTGGTCGGCCAAGACAATTCCTAGACCTGTACCAGCGATCGCAATTCCCAGCGATAGTCCATAACCCCAAGCAATTTTCTGTTGCACCCGCAAATGGTTTAACCAATGCCTGATTTTAAATTTTATCATCTCTTTTCTCTGGAGCAGCCGTTTGTCTAAGTAGTAATTTAGACGGAGATTTCTCTGTCTATCAACTCCAGACTTTCTTTTGGTTGTATCTAACTAAATTCAGGAATTTAAAAAACATATCATACTTAAGTACGACACAAGATTTACGCAAAAGTTGAAATATTATAGTAACTCAAGTTGCTTTTTTGGTTAAGTGATCTGCGTCATAACCTGAAAATTACTGAATCTGAAACTAAATTATTCTGTCTGACGCACCCTACAAGACTACAGAAGGAAGGAAACCCAAAATTCTTAGGTTTTTGTTGAGTTACGCTGGTTAATCGCTAACATATAGAAATACGTCTCAGAAATTTAGTCTAAAATGCTACTTTTAGTTTGTCAACCAACGATCGCCAGGACAAACTTCTCTTTGGTTATATTCCTGAATGGTGGCATTAAAATAACTTCAGCTTTCAAAATAAATAAGGTATAAATTTAATATATAAATGATGACAAATTTCCAAAATATTTAGTTGGGGATTTTATCTGTGCAATGCTGAAACGGTTAATTTTTAATACTATAATTTTCACCTTAACTTTGACTACACCTAGTTTAGCATTGCCCCTATCACCGGGCGATCGCGTTAAGGTAAGTATCCCCGAAGGAACAGAGTTTAGTGGGATTTTTGAAGTCAACTTAGAAGGTAATTTAGAGATTCCCTATCTCACCCCTGTGCCTGTTGTCGGTTTAGAACCAGAGCAAATTGAAGAAAATTTGACCACAGCTTTGATTGATGGGGCATTTTTCCAACGCTCCTTCCTCCAAGTGAGTGTGAAAGTAGTACAGTGGGCTCCAGTAGAGGTGTTTGTTAGTGGAGCAACCTTTTTACCAGGGAGAGTATTCATCAATGAACCTTCCCCAGCCGAAAAAACCCAGACACCAGTACCCATAGCCGGACAATATCCCCCTAACCGTTACTTGGGAACAGCTATCCGTGATGCAGGTGGCGTTAAACCCACTGCGGATATTAAAAATATTCAATTGATCCGTAATGGAGAAACCCGAATTTTTGATTTATCCGGTATATTTACAGGAGAACCCTTTGTAGATGTGCCATTGATTGCTGGCGATCGCATCATTGTTCCAGATTCAGGAAAAATGGACAATGAACTTGTGCGTCCTTCCCAAATTACCCCCACTGGGGTGAAAGTATTCCTTTCTAATCTAACAGTACCAGCTACAGGTAACGCCGTCTCTGGCATTGGCCGTGATGCCACTTCCTTTCCCTATGGTTCTCGCTTTTCTCATGCAGTCGTAGCTGCCAACTGTGCCGGGGGAACAAGGGGAACAAATGCAGAACGACAAGCTCTATTAGTTACAACTGAACAGTTGAACGGAAAAACTACTTACTTAAAACGTCAAGTTAACGATGTCCTGACAAATTCCACCAACGATGTTAACAACCCTTTCCTACAAGCCAATGATATTGTTGTCTGCTACGACTCAAAAGTTGTGGAATTTCGGGATGTGATCCAAACCATTTTATCCCCTATCCCCATTTTACGAGATTTGTTCAAATGATCCAAAGACGTTCAGTTGATCAGGTAATACAGGTAAAAAAAGTGGTGAATGGCCGCTGGCTACGCTATATTATCCTCTGTATATTAGGTAATGCCTTTATTTGGGGTTCATCACTTTATTATTTGAAAGTTACCAAACCTATCTACACCAGTGAATGGGGATTAATCCTCAGTAGTGGTAGTTTAGGGGTAAGCGTCAACTTACCGGGTATTGGTCAAGCGTCTTCTTCTAGTGGTTCTGCTTTAGGGAGTTCCACCTATGATCCAAGGGCAAATCTTCAGTATATTTTTACAAGTAAACGGGTTTTAAAAGCCGCAGCAGCGATCGCTAAAATTCCAGAGGACAAATTCAACAAACCCCGGATCAAACTCTTAAATAACACCACAATCATGCAGTTTGAGGTGACGGGCAAAAGTCCAGAAGAAGCACGGGATAAATCTTTGGCTCTCTATCAAGCAATAGTTAATCACATCAATGTTTTACGAACTGGAGAAATTAGTCAGCGTGGCAAACCTTCCCAGCAAATTCTACTTTCAGCCCAACGTAAACTAGAGGACGCGCAAAAACGACTCTCGGAATACAAAATCCGTTCTGGTCTGAGTTTTCCTGATCAAGTGGGTAATTTATCTACCAATATTGAACAGTTGCGACGGTTACGGGCAGAAACAAATGCCCAAGAACAGCTAAATAACAAACGAATGCAGCAGTTGTCCAAAGATTTAGGACTTTCACCCGCAGAAGCAGCAACAGCTTTTCTCCTCCATGCAGACCAAATC
The DNA here is from genome assembly GCF_034932285.1 of Cronbergia sp. UHCC 0137. Lineage (NCBI taxonomy): Bacteria > Bacillati > Cyanobacteriota > Cyanophyceae > Nostocales > Nostocaceae > Cronbergia > Cronbergia sp. UHCC 0137. The sequence goes on along the minus strand of NZ_JAYGHC010000048.1, from coordinate 34,745 downwards.
TTTCAACAAAACCTCAAAGATTATAGTGAAGCTAAGACTACCTTGGAAGTGTTAATGACTAAATTTGGAGTCAATCATCCCCAGGTAATTAAGGAAAAAAATCGCCAGGATGCCGCTTGGGTAGCCTTACTCCAACGCAGTACATACATCTCAGGAACGCCACTAACTCCCGCCACAATCAATCGTTTAGCCTTGGCTGTGAATGGTTCGGGGAGGGATACATTGTTCCAAAGTTTGGTGTCTTACCAATCAGATCAACAGGGACTCCAGGCACAGGTAAAAGGGTTGGATTTAGCGATCGCTCAATTGGAAGAACGTCTAGATAATCTCTCTCAAAAGCAATCAATCTTAGAAAACTTGAAGCGAGATCAACAGATCGCTGAAGCGGTGTTTGCTTCTACCCTCACCAAATTAGATCTAGGTCAAGGAGATGTATTTTCCACCTATCCTTTAATTCAATTCGCCATGGAGCCTAGTTTACCCGATGAACCCACCGCACCTAAAAAGAATTTTATCCTCGTTGGAGCAGCAGTCGGTTCTATTTTTTCCACCTTGGGTCTTAGTTTATTGTGGATTCGTAAACCTTGGTTGAAAAAGTTATCCAAGTTAATTTCCTGATGTTGAAAACCAAAAAAGATGATCTAATCCCAGTGAATGTGCCAGAAAAAATTGTCTGGTGGGCGATCGTTAACACCTATTATATCTGGGTGGTCGGCGGACTATACATTGTGGGCGCTCTCCTGGGTTGGGTACTGCTACTATTTTTACTGATTAAAATCCTAGCTCAAACTCAAGACACCCCAGAGGAGGAAAAAATTACCATCTCGTGGTCTTTGTGGATTTGGGTCGCTGGAATGCTGGTGATGGAAGTGGCATTAATAGCCGGACATCTGGACTACAATTTACCAACAGGTTTAATCATTAAATCCTCCATTGGCTGGGCTAAAGGTTGGGCTGCACTAGCCCTGTATCCCTTAGCAGGATGCTTAAACATCCGTCCCCAGATAATTTATCGAGCCGTTTGTATCGTGGGTCTTCATACCCTATTAATTATCCCTTTTTTATTGTTAACTCCCTTATTACACCTACCCCAAGTCCTTTACGTTTCACCACTAAAAGCCGTAGGTGGGCCTGGTAACGAATTTTTCGATGTGCCTCTCTATGAAGTTGATGGCAGTACCGGTGACTTACGCTGGCGGCTATTTACCCCTTGGGGCCCAGCCTTGGGTTTTGTGGGCAATGTTAACTTTATGTTGGCTTTGCAAGAAAAAAATAAAAAATGGCGCTGGTTAGGATTGGTAGGCTCAGTAGTCATGTGTCTTGTTTGTAAATCCCGTCTCGCTCAGGTTTGTATTATTATCATTCCCTTATTAACAAAAGCCTTGTCTAGTTTATCTCGGCCAAAAATCCTCATTGGACTGGGGTTTGCTAGTTACCTCGCCGGCATTTTATCCCCATCAATCATTGTGGCTTTTGAAAATTTTTGGGAAGGTTTCAAGGGTGCAAGAGCAGGATCTACAAGGGTACGCATGGCTTTAAAAGAGATTGCTGTATATCGCTGGAAAACTGAAGCACCAATGTGGGGGCATGGTGTGGTGGAAGAAGGTCCCCACATTGTTGAGTATATGCCCATTGGTTCACATCATAGCTGGGCGGGTTTATTATTTGTTAAAGGCATTGTTGGGTTTATGGCTTTAGCTATTCCCTTGGCTTTCAGTTTTGTGGATTTATTAATTAAGTCAATGGACAGTAGACGAGAAACCGCCAAAGTTGGCTTGAGTATTGTGATGATTCTTTTTCTTTATACCTTTGGTGAAAATTTAGAAATATTAGTTTATTTATATTGGCAAGGGTTATTAGTTATGGGTATTGGTTTTCAGGAAAAGCCAATATTTAAGTAGGGTTGCTTGCGATGCCCTGAGCTTGTCGAAGGGTCGAAGTGACGTTTTTTGCGTAAGTCCTAAGAGACCTCCAAATAAAAAAATATCCCAAAATTTCTTGTGGTGCAGGCATCTTGCCTGCTAATAATACAAGGACGGGCAGGACTTGTACTGAGCTTGTCGATAGCGTAGCGTGGCGTTAGCCATAGTATGCCCATCCCACAAGATTGGATCATCTTTTTTGTGGACTTCTCTAATCCAAATATCCTTTTTAAACAGAAGCTCAATTTATGTCCTTTGTAGAGAATTTCCATGGAACTTCTCTACATTCTTTTTCACGAGATGTCAATAGGTTGTTATCAGTTTATATCTACGCTTTTTTTGATTTTTAATTGCTTAGATACCCAAGTTCCACCGAATAGGTCGTGGAGTAGGGTATAAAAACAAGGTATGATAAAAAGTGTGAGCAGGGTGGCTAAGGATAAACCAGAAAATACGACGATGCCTAATGGTTGAAGTAATTCTGAGCCTTCGCCAATGCCTAATGCTAGGGGTAGCATACCTAAGACTGTGGTAATGGTGGTCATTAATATGGGGCGTAGACGTTGGGGTGCGGCTTTTAAAATGGCGGTGCGGCGGTCAATATGTTCTTGTTCACGAATTTGATTGGCTAGTTCAACCATGATAATGGCATTGTTAACTACAATACCTACCAGTAATACTGCACCGACAATTACTGTTGCACCGATGGGAGTTTGGGTGATGTAAAGCCCAAAAATGCCGCCGGCTAATGCTAAAGGAATTGTAAATAAAATTACCAAGGGGTCAACCAGGGAGTTGTACTGGACGGCCATGACTACGAAAACGAGGAAGATGGCTAATCCTCCTAAGAGTTGGAGGGAGTTTTGTAGTTTTTGATTAGATTCAGCGATCGCACTGGGTAATATACTTATACCCTGGGGTAATTCGATGCTGTCTAGGACTTCGTTTACCTGTGCTAATGCCTCACTCAGACTAGCCCCTTCAACTAAGTTACCGGCAGCTAAGAAGACTTGACGTTGGTTAATGCGTTGAATTTCTCCGGGGGCTTGGCCTTCTTTAATGGTGGCTATGTCACTCAAACGAATTTGATAGTTGTTATCGACAAATAAAGGTAATCTTTCTAATTGGGAAATTGTTTGGATAGTTGCTTCATTTAACTGGACTCTGACATCTATTAAACGGTTGCCTCGTTGGAGTTGGGTGGGTATGCTTCCTTCAATTGCTGTTTGTATGGTTTGCCCAATTTCTCTGGTATTTAAACCAACTTTTGCGACTCTTTCCCAATCTGGTATAATTTGGATTTCTGGTTGACGGCTATCGGCATCAGGACGAAATCGCACTAGCTTGGCTTTTTCTTCTAAGGCGGCTAATACTTGACGACCGGTTTTTTCTAAGGTGTCGGGGTCGTTTCCTTGCATAATTAGGTCAACGTCAGCATTACGCAGGGGTGAGTTGTTGAGAAATAAACCGCGTACTTGACCAGGGGCGAGACGGAGACGAATATCTACTAGGTTAAGTTTGCCAAATTCTTTGGTGACACGTTCTATATATTGGTCTAACTTAGAATTTGGCTTGAGGGTGATTGTACTGGAACTGCGGAGGGGGTTAGAGGTGGTGTTGCTACCAAAGAGAAATCCACCAATGGAGGAGAAGACATATTCTGTTTCTGGTTGCTGACGGATAATTTTATCGACGACACCCATAACTTTTTGGTTGGTTTCTAGGGGTGTTCCGGGGGGGAACTGGGCAAAGAAACTGACTTGTCCGGTGCTGATGCGGGGGAGAATTTCTTGGGGGATTTGGGGTGTCATCCACCAACTACCACCACCTAATAGGATAATAGCGATCGCTATTGTTAACAACCGCCAATGCAATATCCCTGCTAAAAAACTGCTATACCCGTTTGTTGCGGCTAAAAATCGCTGATTAAATTGCTTTAATGGCCAAAATTTATCCAGGGAACTGGAAATTGGTAAACCCAATAACCTCGATGTCAACATAGGAACAACTGTGACAGCAATTAAAATTGAGGCTGCTACGGAAAAGCTAATTGTCAGAATTAATTCGTTGAAGAGTAAAGATATAAATCCACCAATCAGTAAAAATGGTAATACTGCAACTAGGTTTGTACTGGTGGAAGCAATTAAGGCTGATTCTACTTCCCGACTGCTAATTTCGGCTTGCTGAATTACGGCTGATCTTGATATTTTTGATTGGCGATTTTTGAGTTTTGATCTATTTACGCCTTGGGTAATATTTTCTAACATGACGATGGAATTATCGACGACAATTCCCACACCCAGGGCTAAACCACCTAAACTGAAGATATTGATGGATAAGCCAAACATCCCCATGAGGATGATAGCAGCTAAGGTGGCTAGAGGAATAGAGACAACAATAATGAATGTTTGTCTGAGAGAACCCAAGAATAGGAGGACAGCGATCGCTGCTAATGCTGACCCAATTAATCCAGAAGTGGTAACATTAGCAATAGAATTGCGGATAAATTTTGATTCATCTAAAGTAGGGGTGAGAATTGCTTCCTGGGGAAGAACACCCGCTTTTTTCAGTTCTTCAATGCGTTTTTTAACCGCATCTACAACATTGATGGTATTAGCATCAGGCTGTTTTTGAATACTGACTTTTACTGCTTCTGCACCGTTAAGTAACACATACACCCGCTTCTTTTCTGAACCGTCAATCACTTCGGCAAAGTCGCGCAAATAAACCCGGTTTTTGATATCACTGTTGGGGGCAGATGTTTCTAATGTTAAATTACTAATTTCATCGGCATTTTGAAAACGCCCCATTGTCCTGGTTAAGGCTTCGGAGTTTTGTCCTAAAATTCGACCACCAGAAATATCTTGATTGCGGTCTTGCAGTTCATTTAGTACATCTGTTAAACCAATACCAAGGGCTTGTAATCGTTCTAAATCAATATTTACCCTAATTTCTTCTTTCACTCCTCCCGATACATTTACCCCGGCTACTCCCGGTACTACCCCCAATTCACGAGCTAATTCTTCTTCTGCAAACACCCGTAAATCTATACCTTGTAAGGTGGGTGAAGTGAGGGCAAATTCATAAACAGGTAATTGGGAAGGATCGAATTTGAATAAACGCGGTTCTTCTATGGTGTCTGGTAATCTATTTCTTGCCCGATTAAAGGAAGCTGTGGCATCATTGAGGGCTTGGTCAATATTACCCCCCGGCTCAAAATATAAGTCTAAACTTACTTGTCCTTCACGGGTTTGAGAAAAAATCTGAACTACACCTTCGGTCGCGCTAAAGGCTGCTTCTAGACGTTTGGTGATTTCATCCACAGCTACTTCTGGGGATACTCCTGGTGCTTCTATCCGCACACCAATTCGGGGATAGGTAATGGATGGTAACAAATCAACGGGCAACCTAATAATGAAAAATACTCCTAGTACAATCACGGCTAAGGTAAGCATGAGTGTACCGATATGTTGACGGATTGAGGTGGTACTAATGCTGAATCCGTTACTTCTATTTATTTCTTGCATTTTTACTTAATTTTTCCAAATTAGTTAATTTTCAAGATGAAGAAAAATAAGCCCTGGCGATTAGAAATCGCGGCTACACAATCAAAGTCCACCTGCGTGGACTAATGAAAAATCTAGTTACTCGAACCGCAGAGGACGCAGAGGACACAGAGAAATAAGAGTTTGAAAGGTTTTTTGCGTAAGTCCTAATTTTGTAAAGTGCTAAATACTTACAAAAAAATTAGGTTCTTCATTTTCCTTGGGGTTCTTTTTCTGATAATATTGATAAATTGATTGCGTCACCTTCTTTTAATGGTTTGGTACTGCGAACAACATAACTTTCACCTGGTTGTAAACCAGATAAAATTTCTACTTTGCCGTCAGCCCTTTCCCCTAAAGTTACTGCCCGTTCTTTAACTTTGGTTTTATCTTCTGTTTGCTGAACAATAAATATTGTGTCGTTAGTTTTTTGGGAGTTTTTTTGTTGCTCGTTTTCGCCGTTAATGGCTGTTTGTGGGATGACAACTCGCTGTATTTTTTCGGTGGCAAAATTAACTCGCGCTAGTAATCCACTGCCTATCATGCGATCGCTGTTGGGGATAAGTATTTCTATTGGTATTAAACGAGCCGTGGCATTGGCAACGGGAGAAATGCGGGTAACTCTACCGATTAAGGTTTTTTGAGGAAAGGCATCTAATCGAACTTGTACAGCTTGTTCTAGTTGAATTTTTGCCAGTTCTAATTCAGAAACTTGGACTACGACTTTAATTCGGCTAAAATCGGCAATTTTTAAGACTTCGTTACCTGGTTGTAGTAAATTACCTGGTTCTGTGGTTTTTTCTATAACTACACCAGTGATCGGGGAGATTAATCGGGAGTAGGAACGGCGTTCTTTGGCGGCGCTAACTGCTGCTTGCTGGGCGAATACTCTACCTTGGGCGGCGGCTACAGCTTGTTTCTGAGTACGGACGTTTTCAATGGCAGCTTGGAGGACTTGTTGGGCTGTTTGGGCTTTGGTTTGGGCTTGTTGGCTGGTCTGTTCAGCGATCGCCCCTTCTTTAAATAATTGTCGCTGTCTTTGGGCATCTGCACGGGCTTGTACTACTTCTAATCTTGCTCTTTCTACTTCGGCACGGGCATTACTTACCTGATTCATTGCCCTAGCAACTTCCGACTGGTCGGCTGCTAATTCGGCTTCGGCTTCTTGTAATGCTGCCAGCAGGAGGGAATCATCTAGCTGACTGATGATTTTTCCCCGGTTCACTGTATCACCAACGTCTAGGTCTAATGCTATTAGTCGTCCTTCAACTTGCGATCGCACTGATACTGTCCGAAATGGTGTGGTGTTGCCAATATAATCTGGTTGGGGACGTAATAAGTTTGTCCGAGCGATCGCTACATCTACAGAAGTCTTCTGATCACCTCCTCTACCTCCAGGCCTCCTAGATTGCGCTTCTGCTGACTCTTTTGGTAATGACCCACAACTTACCGTTAATAGTCCTAGTCCAAATACACAGGGTATTAATAATTGCCTTGTAACTGTATTAGTTTGTATTTTCATGGTTTATTTCCGTCCAAAATCATTATTTTTTCTCCAATTTTGGGATTATTTGCGTTCAAACAGCCCTTGATTAGTCAGTAATTTTGAACAGATATCAACTTTGCTAAATTAAAGCTGACAAAATTCTTACTTATATTTTGTTGGTTGAAATGTATACAATTTTTAACATTCAATCCAATTATAAAGTTATTATAAGTATTTTGCTGACATTTAGTAATAGGAAAATAGTCATGATTCATCAGGGTTGGCGTGTAATTTTTTTAAAGGTAAAATTAAGTACGATTTTTGTTCGGTAAATGATCTCTGGTATCTGTTTACGCACAAGTTACGGAAGAAACTAACCACAGAGGCACAGAGTTCACAGAGAAATAAGAGTTTGAGCGGTTTTTTGCATAAGTCTTGATCTGGTAACTAATGACAAATACCAAGTTGGTTACTTACGGCACTACCTTTTTTAAGAATTTTAGATATATATTAAGAATATTAAACATTACTTGCTTTTTTTACCAATGCACTGAATGTGAGCTAATGAATCAAGCAACTATTTACGTTAGGTGAGGAAGGTAACGAGTGAGATCACCGTTGAATATTGTTGAAGCTACTAACGAACAACAGATTGCGTTATTTTTTCAAGCATCAGTAGGTGAGTGGCGATCGGAACGACGCTATTACACCCTACCCCAAGGAACAACCAAAGAAGTAGAGAGCATGATCACTATCCGCTTTTTAGAACCGGGGTGTGATGAATTGCAGCAACTAGCGCAAATGCACAATTTAACAGACTTGCGGAGTTTGACCTGTGGTGCTGAAGTTGCTTGGAATAGTACCGATATCCTCAAATCTAGCCAAGAATCCCAAGGTTTGACGTTATTTGGGGCTTTAGGAAATATTTTGTATCGCGATCGCGGTTTTGCCACACCTAAACCAGTCACAGCCCAATACTACTGTTCCAATCCTGAAACTCTCTGTTTACGAACTGAGTACAATGGCTCAGTTTTTGAAGAAGAAATCAAGTTAATTGGTAGCAAATACCGCACCAGACAAACCATTATTTCCCGCGCTGGTGAACAGTTGATGATTGGACAATATTTAGAAAAACGCTTGATCGGTTAAAATTTAGATAAGATGGGGGTTAAATGAAATTCCCCTTCTTTGTCTGCTATCGGATAGCATACCTGACTATAAATAGCTATAAAATAGATAAGGTTTTAGAATAGTAAGATTTTTAGGAATTGATTTTTATGACATCTTATGCCACCTCCTCAGCTAAAGCAGAAATGAGTGAACTGCGGCGGCTAAAAAGCTTACTACCACCAGAATTGCAAAGTTGGGTAACAGTTGAAGGAACAACTGATGTTAGTCCCCCGTTGATTCGTTGCGAAGAAATTGGCAAAGACCAAGTAGAAATCCAAATTGACTTGGTAAAATGGGATGCCCTGGCAATGGATCAGCGTAATTTGCTATTTTGGCATGAAGTAGCCCGCGTTCAAAATGACACAATTCCCAAAGATGGTTGGGAAATGGCAGCATTGGCTATTGGTTTGGGTGGTGCGGTTGGTGAATTGTGGGTACAAGATGCCTTGTTGTTGGTGTTAGCTTTGACCCTGTGTGGCGTTTCTAGTTGGCGATTATATCAAAAAAATAATGGGGGGAAACAACTCAAGGAGTTATTAGACGCTGACGAAAAAGCGATCGCTCTAGCAACCCGTTTCGGTTATAGTCTCCCCAATGCCTACAAAAGTTTAGGTAGTGCCTTAAAAACCCTCATAGACAACACTCCTGGCAAGCGTCAGCGTTCTCGATATGAAGCCAGACTTTCTGCCCTCAAACGCAGTGCCAACAAGGTAAAAGCTAAATCGAAGGGTACAGAAGACTAAGGGAATGGGTAACGGTGAAGTTGTGCGGCGGCAGATAACACCGAATACCCGCCAATAACCTCTGTACCGTCCGCACCAACGCAGTGTTAGCTGGCTGTTTAAGTGTAGTTTAGTGGTAGATCGAACATAAATTAGGGTAATATAGTTTGGAGACTAAATTACTAACTCGGTATTTATTTCCATAAAGCGATATGGGCATCAATTCAGCAGATCGGCTAAATATGCTGTACAGCGAACTTTTTGTGCTGCTTCAGCAAGAGGAAGAACTTCGTAGAGAGACGGAGAAAAAACTAGAAGAGGCTCGGATGATTGTTGATCCTCGACAAGAATTTAACCGATGGCTAAAAACCAATGCTGGTCAGGCTTGGAAATTGAAGCAGTTTGAGTATCAAAATAGTAAGTGTGCTGCTTGTCATACTTCCTTACGTTTTGCAGATGCTGTTGTACATCATGTTTTATCAATAAAAGAGTTTGGATCTGCTGCAAATAAACCTGAAAATTTTAAGCTGTTGCATCCAGGATGTAATTTGGAAATCGGAACAAGAATTGTTGATTTCTCCAGTTAGAAAAAGGATAGTGAGGAATGGCTAGCAAGGAATTAATCAAACAGATTGCTGCTGAATTTCAGTGGGAGCAAATTAATATTCAGAGGGCTATTGAAGCTTCTCAGAGCGACGTTACAACCAGAGAGGAAATTATTTTATGTAGGGGTTGCTTAATAAAGCTAAAAGCCTGATAAATCAAAGGCTTGAAGCTAAAAAAAAGACGGTAGGTGCAAGGTTATAGCGTCTTGTGTCTGAAAAACCTTGCACTTTTGTTGATAGCCAGGGATGAAAAAATGTTTTTAACTATCCTCCTGACTCCTGACTCCTGACTCCTGACTCCTGACTCCTAGCCCTAACGAAAGGACTTTTTCCGCAAACCCTATGTATGCTTCGATTTTCAGGTCCTGAACTGGAGAAACGTAATGATGAGCGGGCTGCACAAAAAAGGGTTAACACTCGACAGAAAAACGTTATCAACGGCTTGATCAAGCAACTCACAGATACTCAAGAATTTTATGCTGCTCAACTCATTCCTACAATGAGAGCTACAATTAATGAACAAGCCGCATATATATCGGATCTCTTGAAGCAAGTATCGGGAAGAAATCAAGGAGGTAAGAATGGGTAGCAATTCAGAAAAATTAACAAAACTTCATCTCAAAGCCTTCGATCTTTCCGATTACACGATCAAACAGCTTCTGAAAGGGGTGGGATCTGTGGCAACGCCTAATGGTCTACGAGAGTATCCTGCTTCTGATGTAATAGCTTCTGTTGAGACACGGTTACGAAACCCAAAAATTCAGGATGAAAATCGGGCAAAACTTCAAAGGGTATTAACTTGGCTCAATGGGGAGTCCAACGTTATCCCGGTTGATTTTCTAAAAGGCTTACCTCCTGAGAGAAGAATTGAGTTACTTCGCGCCCGTGTAAAGGAATTAGAAGCTAAGGAACAAACGCTGAATGAGGAAACTTCTCTCCTTATAGCTCAAGCTAGGAAGCTCGTTGCGAATAAGTAGAATTAATGTCCTACAGATAAGCTTTAAGCTACTATCTCCAACAAGGCTGAAGCCAGCTAACTAAATTATTCTTCCTTTATTTTAACGGACTAACTTTAGCTCGATAAAGCAGTTTATCCCCTTGACGATAACCAACATAACGTACCTTGATAATTTCCCCTGGTTGGGCAGTTCCATCTATTAAGGTGTGTAGTTGGGGGTTGTATGGTAATTCTGCACCCACAACAGCGATCGCTTCCACACCCCAACTATGCAATAATTTATCCAGGGTTTTTTGTACCAAGGGAATTATTTTTACCACCTCTAGATGGTTATTATCACGGGATTTTTGCGCTATTGTTGGCCAAAATAACAACAAAGATTCCAATATGTGCAAACTAGACTGCTGAAACTCTTGTTGTAATACCTCTCGTTGTTGTTCCAATGTCTGCAAAATTCGCTGGTACTCTGTTCTTAACTCTGTAATTTGCTGTAATAATTCTGAATCTGTAGTTTTGACAATTGGCACTTGGTACTCATCAGTTCCTTGGGAAAAAGTTGTTACTAATTCACTTAAAGATATTTGCAAACTTCGTGCTAGTTTCAGCAACACCTCCACCCGCATTTGCTCAATATTTCCCCGTCGTAGCTGCAAAATTTGCCATTCTGAGATTCCCGCACCACGACCAAGGGCTTTAAAACTAGAAATACCCACTCGTTGCATTAGTTCTTGCAACTTGTGGGTGAAATCAATATCCGACATAAATAAAATTGAAAATTAAACAGATATTTTTAGCTCTATCACCATGTTACTCTTCCAACAAACTCCTTAACATCCAAGCTGTTTTTTCATGTACTTGCATTCTTTGGGTTAATAAATCCGCAGTTGGTTCATCATTTACTTCTTCAATCAGAGGAAAAATAGACCTGGCAGTTCTGACTACCGCTTCTTGTCCTTCCACTAATAAACGAATCATTTCCTTAGCTTTAGGTATTCCATCTGTTTCTGGAATTGAACTGAGTTTGGCATATTCACTATAAGTTCCTGGTGCAGGATAACCCAAAGCCCTAATTCTTTCAGCTATTAAATCTACTGCTAAAGCCAGTTCTGTATACTGAGTTTCAAACATCAAGTGCAGTGTTTGAAACATAGGTCCTGTGACATTCCAATGAAAACAATGGGTTTTCAAATACAAAGTGTAGGTGTCTGCTAACAAGTGAGACAAGCCTTCAGCAATTTTAGCTCTGCTGGTGTCGTCAATACCAATATTCACAGCCATAAATTTCCTTTGAGATTCCATAATTTTCTGGTCAAGTTTCTTATTTCTCTAACCATCATACAGGGTATTTACTACCAATTGTGAGAGCTTACGCGATACCTGTGAGTTAGCTATCGGACTTTTGTGATCATGGTTTTACCGTTCAACCACTTGGCTGATATTTTACAGCCTTTACGGATGGAAGATAAGAAGTCGGAGTTTGAGATTGGTACGGAAGTCTGCCAATGACAAAAATACGTTAATTTTGGGTAAGTCCTATTTTATAACAAACTCAGGTAAAATCTAAAAGGGTGTTGATCAGGTTCGAGTCAGCTAACAGCAGATTAAAACTAGGGTCATCTATCTGAAAAGTTACAAAGTGATTGGAAAAAATAATAAAAAAATGGTTGAAAAACGTCTCACTGATTTGTTGCAAGAAGAATCACAGAAATTTACCTCTATAGAAGGTGAATCTACAATTGATATTAATGCTGAGGCTATTACGGAAGAAGATGCTCCCGAAACATCTACTCAGATTAATTTAGAATTAACTGTGAAAGAGTTACAGCAAATGATTGATAAATCACAAAAACAAGAACTTGACCTTCAACAGCAAGTTAGTGATTTAAAAACAGCTTTTGATAAATCACAGAAACAGGAAATTGTTCTTCAACAGCAAGTTATTAATTTACAAACAGCTTTATTTGAACAAAAACCTTTGGCTGAAAGGTTGACAAAGGAGCTTGAAGAAGCTAAACAAACAATATTGCAATTAGTAGAGGCTAATTCTAAGTTAATAGCAGAAATTAATGATTTAAGGCGAGTTAAAGAACCAGAAGCACAACCTGTCAGGGCAATTACTAAATCAATTAACCCAAAAAAATCCCATAGATCACCTGAAAGATTGCAAGAAAGACCAACCCAAAGCAATGAAAATTTTGCGGATAATACTTGGTTGTATGACTGATTAGTTAATCCCGAAAATTTAAAATATGTTATACTAAACAGGGCTTAACCTCGACATATCTATATCCCAATCGTTTTTAGTATAATTGGTATTTTGTGGCTGTTATAGACGTGGGAAACAGCCACAATCTGCAACTTATGTTTGTTAAGGGGGTTTGTATTCAACTGTGAAATAAATACCATTTTCTTGTAATGTATTGCCAGTTTTGTTGACTTCAACTAAGGGAATACTCCAATCAATTCTAGCATTAAAGTTATTACCAACTAAGGGTGGTGGTAAATATGTAGTGATAATAAAATTAAGCACTACAAGAAGAATTATAATGATGTATGAAATACCAGATAGCCCCAATGTGCTTAATTATGGGTATATATATTACGTAAGTTGCTAGTTAGATCAAATAAGGTGCGTCAGAAACTTAAAATTAGTGATTTTAGCCTAAATTATTCTGTCTGACGCACCCTACACACTACAAAATATCCGCAAAATTAATAACTATTCTTGTAAAATCATTTGCCAAGCTTTAATATGAGAATCTTTAACCTCTGTTGAATTTTTAGCATCTATTATTAATTCCTCTGTATATGTGTTAATAAACTCATGATAATCTTCCACAAAACGTAAATAATATTTCAAAGTATGAAGAATGCCATTAGCAATAATTTCTAAACCCGTATCTTTTTTTATATTCAAAATTAAATTATTGATGTATTCTTCTTCCTCTTCATTTAAAAAACACTCTTTGTAGGTTGTCAGAATATAATACCTTTCTATTGTTGTATTAGCCGATTTTTTAACTATATCTAATATCATATTTTTATCAATAGGGATATTATGTTTAATTTCTAATACTTCAAATGGTGTATTATTTTGATTGGATATTTCTATATCACCATATCCATGTTTATCGGCAGAAGTATGAACATTTAAAGGTAGTAAAATTTTATTTTTAAATCTTTTCATTGTTGGAAATAATTGTTTATAAACAGCAAACATTACAATCACTGGAAGCCTAGAACTTAAAGGTTGTTCAAAATGTCTTTTTACCATTTTTATGACTGTATTGATATTGATTGTATTCGCATAATTAGCAATTTTTAAAGTTTCAGAAAAAACTACTTCATGAGATTGGGAAAGAAGATATAATTGTGCAAGAATATAAATTAAACATTCTTCAATATCAATCACTTGATTTTCAATTTTATCAATTAATTTTAAGAAAGGTTCAACTAAACTTTTACTTCTCAATGGTAATTTTATCCCTTCCTGAAAATTCCAGATAATTTCTGCGCGTGTTGCTTTTGTTAAAAATGCAGTTTCCTTATTCGCATATCGTGGAAAATTTATTTTAAAAAATGGTGTAGTTACTTTGGTGTCAAGCACTCTAGCAGAATATCCATTGGGAAATTTAGCCATGTGTAATCTGATATCTTGATCAGGTTTTATTATTTTTTTTAGTAGGGTGGTAATAATTAGCTGAATTAAAGATTTGTCAGTTTCTATTTTCTGAATAAAAATATCTACACTTGCTTTTATCTCTTCATTGATTTTTGATAATTTTTTATTTTTTATTAATTCAATTGCTTGCTGATAAGATATTTCTAATATTTCTATTTCTTGATTGTAATCATATTTCATATAAATAACTCTTGTTGTTTAAACTCTGGTTCTTGCATACGATTATTAGCTAGATTTACATAATCAGAATTAATTTCAATTCCTAAATAATTTCGATTTAAATTTCTAGCTGCTATACAAGTTGTACCACTTCCACAAAAAGGATCAAGGACAAAATCACCTTCTTGAGTTAACAATTTAATAAGTTCCTGAATAATATAAATGGGATACACTGCTGGATGATGATTATTTTTAGTGATTTCTACTGGACTTTCTATAATATCTTTTTTCATTCTGTTTCCTAAAATTTTGATAATAGTAAAACCATTATTCTTAATTTGGTTATTCCTTCCTCCATCTTGTCCACCATAAGCTAATTTATGTACACCATGGATTTTCATTCTAAATCCTTCAATTTCTCCATTGTGTACGGCTAATATAGCTTCATTTAATGCTTTAATTGCATTTCTTTTTTGTTCTTCAGTTAAATCAGAATTTTTAATTAATTCTAAATATTTCCCTCCTAATTTCTCAGATGGCTTACTTTTTATACTTTTATTAAAAATGTCTAGATGTTGTAAATAGTTATCTAAATTAAAATAATAATCTTTCGATTTGGCAAATATAAAAAATGGTTCTGTAGCTTGAATTAATTTCCGTTTATCTTGACGTGGTGTAGGATTGAGTTTTGACCATATAATTTGGTTGATCAGAAAAATATTTTGATTTTGGGTAGCTTGAATTGCAAATTTATAGGGAATAAGAGATAAATTACCGTTAATATATTTATCGCCTAAATTAAAAACAATTGTTCCTGTTTTCTTCAAGACACGCACACATTCGGCGAATATTTTTAAAAGATTTTCTAAATATTCTGTTTCAGTAGTTTCATTACCTATGCCTAAATCACCGTTTCCATAATCACGTTGCTGAAAATATGGTGGTGAAGTAATAATTAAATCAAATATTTCATTGTCTATTTGTGTTAGAATAGATAAATTATCGCTTAAAATAATTTTATTTTTATAATCTAATTTTTTTTCTGATCTCATATATTCTGGGGTCATTTTTTTTAATATTGGTAATTGAGCAAAATAATCTCAAATAAAATACGATTTTTGGTAATTTGTGTATAATAACATAAATCTGTATTTGTCAAATATTTTATCAATCAGAGAACAAAATCACTCTTTGTAACGACTATTAACTAATGTCTATTGACAAGACAGGATTTTAAGTATCTACAAGTATTTATTAAAGAGGCCGAATTTGAGTGTTATCCCTGGTGTTGAACGATGGTTCAACAATGTAGAACAACGTCCAGCCCTTGCTGTGACTGTATCGAGTCTGTGGTTACTGCTAATTGGCTGGATAGCCTTTGGCTGGCATTTGGGCAGTATTAGTTTGATTGATGAAACTGAACCTCTGTTTGCGGAAGCTTCTCGGCAAATTTTGGTTACAGGTGATTGGATTACCCCATTTTTTAATGCGGAAACTCGGTTTGATAAACCTATTTTAATTTATTGGTGTCAAGCGATCGCTTACTCTATCATGGGTGTAAATGAGTGGGCGGCACGTATCCCCTCGGCTTTGTCGGCTGTGGCTGTGACGGCTTTAGCCTTTTATGTCGTTCAATGGTACTTTGTTAAAAAAGATGAATTAGAACAGACAAAAAATCCCACTAGACGTTATCTAACTGCGGCTATTGCTTCGGCTTTAATCGCACTCAACCCTGAGATGATTGTCTGGGGAAGAATCGGTGTTTCCGATATGTTGCTGACTGGTTGCATCGCTTCGGCTTTGTTATGCTTCTTTTTAGGATACGCCAATAATCCCCAATTGTCGGGTGAAAATCCCAAATTCCCGAATAAATGGTATTTAGCTTGTTATGTCCTCATTGCTGGGGCAATTTTAACTAAGGGTCCGGTGGGAATTGTCTTACCAGGGCTGGTTATGATCGCTTTTGCGGTGTATTTGGGCAAGTTTTGGCAAATTTGGCGGGAAATGCGCCTAATCTTGGGGCTAGGGATAATTTTAGCTTTATCTGTTCCTTGGTATGCTTTGGTAACTTGGTATAATGGCTGGAATTTTATTAATGCCTTTTTTGGCTATCACAACCTGGAACGGTTTACGGAGGTTGTAAATGGTCATTCAGCCCCTTGGTATTTTTACTTTGTGGTGGTGTTGCTGGGGTTTGCACCATATTCAGTATACATACCCGTGGCGATAACTCGATTAAATTTTTTGCAGCGATCGCACTGGCTAATTCAAGATCGTTCTCAACAGTTGGGTTTATTTGTTGGTTTTTGGTTTTTGGGCGTTTTTGGCTTTTTTACCGTCGCTGTCACCAAACTCCCCAGTTACGTTTTACCTTTAATGCCAGCAGCAGCTATTCTGGTAGCCTTATTTTGGAGTGATCTTTTCTCCAGTCCCAAGAATATCTCACTCAAACCATTCTGGATCACCACTTGGTTAAATATCGGGTTTTTATCGCTGCTTTCTGTGGGACTATTCAATCTGACCAAAATAGTTGGCTTTGATCCGGCTGCACCTGAATTATATCAATTAATCGAAAATGCCGGTTTACCGAGATTGGGAGGGATAATTTGGTTAATTGGGGCGATCGCTATTGCTAGTTTAATCTTAAATCGCCTTTGGAGTCCAATTATCGCTGTTAATATTGTCGGGTTTGTGGCGTTTTTAGCTATTGTGTTGATACCTGCTTTATTTTTGATGGATCAAGAGCGTCAATTACCTTTAAGACAATTATCAGCGATCGCACGGGAAACCAGACAACCCCGTGAAGAATTAGTTATGGTGGGTTTTAAAAAGCCTAGCGTGACGTTCTACACCCAAAGCACTGTTAATTACATGAAGTTTTCCCAACAGGCTATAGAGTATATTCAAAAGCAGTCAGAAGGAGAAAATAAACCTGCATCGGTATTGATTATAACAGAACATAGAAAATTTGTAGAAATGGATTTACCACCAGATGATTATAAGAATATAGCCACCAAAGGAGCTTATCACCTCATTCGTCTTCCTACGAAAAAAATCAAACCTCAAAAACTAGATGTAAGTTCTGTGCCGCAGATGTATAATTAGATTTTCTTGGGTCGTCGCAGTGGTCGAGGATTAATCGGTCCCAAAATTTGGTTTAAACTCCGCAACTGTTCGGCTGTACCCATGCAAATTAGGGTATCTTGGGGCATTAAAGGAGTATCACCAGTGGGACCACCGATTAAAGTTCTGTCACTGCGACGAATGGCTAAAACTAAAGCCCCAGATTGCGATCGCAATTTTGCTTGCTGTAGATTTTGACCAACAACGGGACAAAAGGCTGGATCTAGTAAAAATTCTTCCATATATAATTCCCCGTCTGTACCGGAAAGAATCCCATCCACAAAATCTAAAACCTGCGGTCTGAGTGCTGCGGCCGCCATTCGCTTCCCACCGGTGATATATGGTGAAATTACGGCATCTGCCCCACCACGTTGTAATTTTTTCACGGCTTCTTCCGTACTGGCGCGAGCGATCGCTCTAATTTGTGGATTCAGTGTTTTTGCTGATAAAACAGTATATAAATTTTCTGCATCAGAAGGCAAAGCTGCCACAATACAGGTTGCTTTTTGTATACCAACCTTGAGTAAACTATCATCTAAAGTGGCATCACCCAAATATGCCAGATAACCCTCATTTTGCGCCCTTTGGATAGATTCATTATCTGCATCAATGACCACAAAAGGCACATCTTCTGCCCGAAATTCCTTAGCAATTTGTCTTCCTGTCCGGCTGAAACCACAGATAATATAGTGTCTTGATAGGGATTCCATTAATCGTTTTTGCTGTCTTAGTCGCAGTCCTTCTTGAAAATAACCTTCAATTACTGCGGCTGTAAACCTATTGACGATGTAACCAATATTGATTACACCCATTAAAATCAAGGCAATTGTAAATAATCTTCCCCGGCTACCCAGTGGATTTGTTTCTCCATAGCCCACTGTGGCTAAGGTGATCACGGTCATGTAAGCCGCATCTTCCAATGACCAGCCCTCAATGATAGAGTACCATAAAGTACCAATTAAAAAAACGCAACCGAGAGCGATCGCGCCAACCATTAATTCTTTTTGAATCCGTTGATATTTCTGTTCAAAGGTAGAGTACACAAAAATGGATATTTGGTAATTGGTAATTGGTGATTGGTAATTGGTGATTGGTGATTGGTAATTGGTGATTGGTGATTGGTAATTGGTGATTGGTAATTGGT
>NZ_JAYGHC010000048.1:3505-15946 GCF_034932285.1 Cronbergia sp. UHCC 0137 | reverse complement strand
AACTAAACCAAACTTATCATCTTTTTTGTGGAGTTATCCAAATGACCCATTACCCATGACCTAATTTGCATACTTAACGGGGATTTCAATCCAAAACTCCGTTCCTTGACCTGGTTGTGATATACATTCCATCAATCCACTATGCCTTTCAACAATAATTTGATAGCTGATGGCCAGTCCTAGACCTGTACCTTTACCCACAGGTTTAGTAGTAAAAAATGGTTCAAAAATCCGATTTTTTAGATCTTCATTCATTCCTGGTCCATTGTCTGCAATACTAATCAGGATATGAGAATTATCTGAAGAAAGTCTAGTAGAAATGCGAATAGTTGGTAAGAAATCAGGATTTGTTTGTTCTTGTATTGTTTCTGTTACTTCTGTTAACACATCAATAGCATTATTGATAACATTCATAAATACCTGATTCATCTGTCCCGCGTAACAGATTATTTTTGGTAAATTTCCATAATCCTTCATTACTTCAATCCCCTGAAAAGCGGAATTTCGCTTTAGTCGATGTTGTAAAATTAATAAAGTGTTATCAATGCCTTCATGTAAGTCCACAGATTTATTTTCTGCTTCATCTAGACGGGAAAAATTGCGTAGCGACAGGACAATAGAACGGATGCGATCTGCACCTACTCTCATTGAAGAGATGATTTTTGGGAGGTCTTGGATTAAAAAATCAAAATCTATCGCTTCGATAGCAGAATCAATTGTGTGATTGGTCTGGGGATATTGGGATTGGTATAGTTGCAGTAGGTCGAGTAGTTGTTTGGTGTAGTCGTCTGCGTGACGGAGATTACCGTAAATAAAGTTAACAGGATTATTAATTTCGTGGGCGATACCTGCTACTAATTGTCCTAAAGCAGACATCTTTTCGGTGTGAATTAGTTTAGATTGTGTTTCCCGTAATTGATAAAGGGTATGTTCTAATTGTGCGGCTTTAGTTATGGCTTGGGCTTCGGCTGTACAACTTTGTTCATACAGTCGGGCTTGGTGAATAGCGATCGCTGCTTGGTCTGCTAGTTGTTGGAGTAAATCAATTTCTGCTTCCTGCCAAATTCTGGGCGCTTGACATTGATGAACAATCAATAATCCCCAAAGTTTGGTATCTGTTTTAATCGGGACTATTAAGTTGGACTGAATTTGTAAATTAACTAAGAAATCTCGATGACAATCACTCAAATTTTCTGTTGATACATTGTTGATTGCTTTGGTTCTTCCATCCAAGTATAAACGAATAGAATCATCAGGAAAACATTCTAATGGTAATTTTATTCCCAATACTGATGACCAATTACCATTAATTTCTTCTACTATTATTTCATCTTCATTGTCTTCGATTATTTTATAAATCAACGCCCGATCTGAATTAAGTAAAGAACGCACTTCTCTGACAATAGTTTGCAGGATTGTTTTAAAATCTAAGGTGCTGCGAATCTGATCTGTAACTTGTTTGAGTGATTTAGTAAATAGTAATGATTTTTGTAATTCGGCTGTTTGTTCTTGTACCTTTACTTCTAAATTAATATTAAGTAGGTGTAGTTCTTGGTTTGTTTGCTGTTGCTGAATTGCCATTGAGAAGTTATGGCACAGGGCTTGTCCTAATAATATTTCTTCTGGTTTCCAGTTTGGTGCTTGTCCTGTTTTTTCTTCACGCCACACGGCAAAGGATAAACGTGGTAAGTTTTGGCGCAGATTTCGGTCACATTGTCCAGCCCACAGGATTTCTGTATCCAATTCTGAGCGAAAAATAGTTAATACACCAATAAAATTTTCTCGATAGTGTAGGGGAATAACCATCATTCCCCGAATTGAAGTAGATTGAAAGGCGATCGCTACAACTCGTAAAAAGGCTTCTTGATAAATATCACTAATTACATGAATTTCACCTGGACTGCACTGTTCCATCCACTTTTGCCATACTGGATTTTCTTCAATAACGCTGTTTCCTAATCCATTAGGTAGTTGTGGTTGTATACCCCAGGTATATAGTTCTTGACTGTGTACAATATAAAGTCTACTACCTATACCCCCCAATGCTGCTGTTGATTCTTCTAAGGCTTGTTGTAATTGAATTGTGGGAAGTTGATGTAATAAAGTGGAGATCCGGTTAATGATCCCTTCTCGCTGTTGTTGTTCGCGAGTTTGACTCAGGAGGTTACTTTGAGAAATAGCGATCGCTACTTGATCAGCTATTTGTTGGACTACTTTTAGCTGTTGGGGTAATATTGTTTTTGATTGACTATCATGGGATACCAACAATCCCCAAAGTTGCGGTTTAGTTGATTTTTCTTTCAGGTCATATTGTAAAATTGGTACTACCAAAGAAGACTGTACGCCCATTGTCTGTAAATACTGACTATGGCACGGATCTAAATTTCGATAATAAATGTTTTGTTCTAAAATTGGTTTACCTGTTTCCGCTGACCTCAAAGGAGCAAGCCCTATTTTACCATTAGCTACATCGACAATTGAGCGTTGCCTTGCTAATAAAAACATCTCCCTAGCTTCTTCGGGAATATCAGAGGACGGGAAGTGTAACCCCAACAAGGAAGGTAGAATTTGATCGTTAATAGATTCAGCAATGACTTCTCCACTGCCATCGCTATCAAACTGATACACTTTCACCCGGTCTGTATTCAAGAATAAACGCACTTCATTTGCTGTGCTGGTTAATATTTCTTGCAAATCCAGCGATCGTCTAATCTGTTTGATCATTCGGTGCAATAAAGTTTCTTGTTCACCGTATGGCTTGTCGGAAAATGTCATTGTTAATATTATATCTAATCAAAGGTACTAATTTCTCTGACCTAACCCTAAGTTTAAGATAACTTAAAGTTGACAGGTTTATGAGTTTTTATGATACAACTTAATGTTACTTTATAACTTTATTTTATGTAATTTATTTTTTTATTTTGCGGATATTATTTAAGTATATTTCTGGATGAAATTCAAGAAACCAGTAATTTGAGTAAGTTAGGATTTACAAGCTGGTCAGGATTTCAGTATTATTACTCAATTGATCGCTAAATTTTTAAGGGCTTCCAAAAAATAAATTATTCGGATTAACTAACCGCAGAGACGCAGAGAACGCAGAGGAATCAATACTTATCGGTTAAGCTAAAAACATTAAATCAGGTAGGTTGGGTTGACGTTAGGAAACCCAACATTTACGGGCTTTTGTTGGGTTGCGCTGTCGCTTAACCCAACCTACAAAAACTCTTAACCGATAAGTATTGGCAGAGGAATGAGGGTTAATTCCCAAATTAAGTAACAGTAAATACCGAGTTACAAGCAAACAAAAATATCTGTAATTTCCTGCGATAAATAGGTTTATCAACATTCTCAGGGTGTGATCTACCACTATCACCAAACTGAGGAAATATATGCGCTTCTATCTGTCTGGTAAACCACACAATTTTTCGGTTTTAGCTGTTATCAAAGTTTTGTTATTGACGGGTTTATTTTGGAATTTCAATCTTTGGTTATTCCTATACAGTTTTTTTGATTACTTGTTATTTAAATTTCAAGTTCGCTATTGTTCACCTTTCATTCGCGCTTGGTATTAAAAACCTAACCCCCACCCGATACGGGAAGGGGGGACATTTGGTTAAATATTTGCCTGTTGTCTTTGATATAAAGACCAATACAAACCCTTTTGTTGCAATAACTCAGAATGTGTACCCCGTTCAGCAATCACACCTTTTTCTAATACCAAAATCAAATCAGCACGTTTGAGAGGGGCAAAACGGTGAGCAATTAAAAAGACGTTGCGGTTAGCAGAAACTTTTTGCAAATTTTGTAATACTTGCTGTTCAGTTTCACTATCCAAAGCACTCGTCGCTTCATCCAATATCAAAATTGGTGCTGTCGAAAGAAACAACCGCGCTAAAGCTATCCGTTGTCTTTGTCCACCAGATAAAGCTGTACCTCTTTCACCAACATTGTTTTCATATCCTAATGGTAATTGACTAATGAAATCATGGGCTACGGCTAACCTAGCAGCTTCTACAACTTGTTCGGAAGTAATATCAGGATTACCAAGAGTGATATTTTCCAAAATCGAACCGTTAAACAAGAAATCCTCTTGAAGAACCACAGCGATTTGTTGTCTTAAAGATGCTAAATCAGCACTTTTAATATCAAAACCATCAATGAGGATACGTCCTGATTCAATTTGATAGAGACGTTGCAAGATTTTTGATAGGGTACTTTTTCCAGAACCACTACGTCCTACAATCCCTACAAATTGTCCTGGTTCAATATTAAAAGAAATTCCCTTTAATACAGGTTCAGTGTTGGGATGATAGCGGAAAAATACTTGCTCAAAATCAACTTGACCTTTGAGGGGTGGTAAAACCAAACCTGTTCCCGGTTCTGCTTCTGGTGCGGCGTTAAGAATATCACCTATCCTATCTACAGAAAGTAGCACTTGTTGGAGATTTTGCCACAATTGTACTAGACGTAATAGGGGACCTGTGACTCTGCCAGATAACATTTGAAAGGCAATTAATTGACCAACAGTGAGTTGATGATCAATCACTAATTTAGCACCAAACCACAGGATCAATAAACTAGAAAAATTGGTAAGAAAATCACCAATATTACTGCTAATATTGGAAGTTGTGGAAGCTTTAAAACCTGTACGGATGAAGCGAGCAAATAAACCTTCCCATCTATCCCGTGCCACAGGTTCAGCAGCATGGGCTTTGACTGAATGTATGCCGGTGACTGTTTCAACTAGAAAAGATTGACTGTCAGCACTGCGATTGAAGGTTTCGTTTAACCAATTACGCAAAATGGGTGTAGCAACAATTGTCAAAGTCGCAAACAAAGGTAACACCGCCAAGGCCACAAAGGTGAGGGGGATGTTATAATAAAACATAAGTGCCAGGTAGACCACAGCAAAGACGCTATCGAGGATGACCGTTAAGGCTGTACCCGTTAAAAATTGACGAATTTGTTCGAGTTCTTGGACTCTAGCTACCGTGTCACCTACCCGCCTAGACTCAAAATAAGCCAAGGGTAAACGCATCAAATGACGGAAAAGTTGAGCAGATAAACTCAAATCTAAACGCCGTGCTGTGTGGGTGAAGATAAATAGCCGCAGAATACCTAGTATAGCTTCAAATGTAGCGACTAATAAAAGAGCGATCGCCATCACATCCAGAGTGGCTAAACTCTCCTGTACCATCACCTTATCAATAATCACTTGGGTAATTAACGGTGTAGTTAATCCCAATAATTGCAAGGTAAAGGAAGCCAGCAATACCTCCGCTAAAAGTCCCCGATACTTCCAAACTGCGGGGGTGAACCAACTCAGGTTAAATTTCTCTTGCTTAGAAATTAGTTCTGCTTGCCACAATTGCCCATCCCAACAAGATTCTACCACCGATTGGGGCAAATACTCGCAATTATAGTCAATATTTTGGGGATTAGCGATAATTAAACGTTGGCGTAACCCGTCGCAGATATCGACCTTGATTCCATAGGCCACAACCCAGGTAGGGGCGCTATCTGAGTCAGATTTCCAAAGTAACAAAGCCGGAAAGGTCAACTTAGGTAATTCCGCCCAACTCACCTGCAAGCGGCGTAAAATTAACCCTACTTTTTCCCCAACTTCCATCACGTTTTTCGGGTGTTGTCCCCGGAGTTGGCGTTGTACCCATTCCAGTTGCACAGGATTATCTAAATATTGTGCCACCATTGTTAAACAGGCCGCCGCAGTATTCTCACTCGCTACAAAAGGATAACTAGAAATAACCGGAGTGGGAGTTGAAGAAATGGAGAGAGTTGGTAATGGTAATTCCCTTTGGGGTTGGGGCGGAGGAGGAACTTTACCATTTTGATCTTCCTTGGAATATTTTAACCAAAATTCATCAACTTGTTGATTTAAAAACTCAAACCACAACGCAGCATTCCAACACACAATTATAACTTCTTTACTGGCAGCAACAGCTTTACAATCAACAAACAACTTTTGGCAAGCGCCAAACCAATCTCCCGTTTCTAAGGTGGCTAAAGGCTTACTGATTCCGTTTTCTCGCAAGCGCACCTTACCCGTCACAATCAAAAACTGATAATTTTCTGCATCATTTGACCAGATTTTTTCCCCAAGTTTATAGTGACGGATTTCTGAAAGATTTTTTAATTGTGTTTGTTGTTCGGAAGTCAGCCAGCATAGTGGCGGTTGATTCCAGGGTAAATTAGCTAGTACATTCACTTGTAGAGATTGATTATCCAGAAGTTTTAACTCACTTGTAATTTGACTGTCAGACTTTGAATTTTCGACCCTAGCCATTTATCAAACAACTCGTTTTGTAATGTTTGCTTTAATTGATTATCTTCTAAGGACGCTGGGAGAAAGTGTTCTAATCGAAATAACCCAAAACGTCCTTCTATTTCTATTGGTCCGATCAATTGTCCAGGGCTTGCTACATCCACCGCAGCCCGCAGCATATCGGGTAATGTTCCCCGACTAATTGGACCCATCATGCCATTAAATATTCTTTCATCTGCCAGGGAATACTCTTTTGCAAGTTGCTCAAAACTACTTCCTTCTTCAATTTGAGTTTGTAGTTCTTCTGCTAATTCCTGACTATCAACCATAATCCGAGAAAGTACCAGTCGATCTAAATACAGTTTGCGTTCAATAAAGTATTCTGGCAGTTTTGATTCTGTAACTAAAGCTTTCAATTTCTCTAGTTTGAAACTAAAGGTAACTGATGTATGAAAGCTTGCGTAGTCAGTACCATTATTTTTTAGCCATTCTTGGAACTTTTGCGGGTCTGTCAGTTGATTTTTGAGCCGAAAGTCAATGATTGTTTGTTCAGCCAATGCCGGACTAACATCTATCTCTGTTTGGGTTTCTAGTTCTTGTTCAATGACGTGTTGACGCAGCACATCGCTAATAAATTGACCTAACTTACCTGATGTTTGTAGGTATCTAATTACTTGAGAAATGTCAATTTGTTGGTCTTCGACTGTCAAGAAAGATGAAGATTCCATGAACTAAATATGACGAATACGATAAAAAGCTATAGAACTTTTCAACTAAATAATAGAGAAACCCGCAGTAAATTACGATCAAGATTGATAAAGATTCGATGAAATAGATAATTAATAGATAAATAATTATAAAAAGGCAGCAGGCAGGAGGCAGGAGACAGAAGGCACATCCTGAATCTGATTTGAGTATTATAATATTTCCTAGTCTAATCAAGTACAAAATTATCTGCGTTTATCTGCGTCCATCTGCGTTAAATTACTATAGGGTTTTCCAGATTAAAGCAATAGAGATGGCAGCGATCGCACCGATTAATGTGTTAAAAATATTTACAACTTCATTGGTAAGCCAGGTATATTTAGATTGTAATGTAGCACCAATGACGCTTTCTAGGTTGGTGGCGATAAATGCAGCTAATACACACCAAACAATTCCCCAAAGGTCAATTAAATTAATTCCCCAGGCCAAAAGAGCGATCGCTATTGATCCTACCACACCAGCCAATGTTCCCTCCAAACTCACAGCCCCTTCTGTACCCCTGGGAACTGGTTGCAAGGTGGTAATTAAAAAGGTACGCTGGCCATAAGCCTTACCAACTTCGCTGGCTGTCGTATCAGATAATTTAGTGCTGAAACTCGCCACATAGCCTAAAATTAGCAAAGACCGCAAATCGGGTAAAAACCAAACTCCCAAGGCACACAACGCCGCCACCAACGCCGATCCCCAAACATTTTCAGGACCCCTTGCCCCAGACCGTTTTTCCGCAATTCCGGCCGCTTCTTTTTGCGCCATGCCGATGCGTGTCACCCCAGAACCCACCAAAAAATAGAACACTACTACTAAGTATCCCTGCCACCCTAGTGTTCCCCAAATGATCACACCCAGCAATCCAGCGTGAAATAACCCCCCAGGTGTGAGTAATTTTTTGGGAGCGATCGCCACTATACTCAATAAAAATGTATTTAATCCCAGTCCCACTAACCAGGGGTTGACAGATTCAAGTAAAGTTGACATTATTATTCATCCATCATGTATATTTTGCTATAATATTATCAAAATTATCAAAAAATCTGACTCTACTCCTAATCTAATCAGTTAGCTATTGACCCCTGCCTCCCCTGCCCCCTGCCCCCTGCCCCCTGCCTTTAGCGTTGAGCAACCCTAACCTCAATTTGCTGTAGCGCAGATTGCCAAACATCATAACCTGCTGGCGACAAATGTAGTCCATCTGTAGTTAACTCAGAGCGCAAATTACCTTCTAAATCTGTAAACCAATAATGGATATTTAGATACTTAGCCCCTTCCTGTTGGGCAATTAAGGCAATTTGCCTATTAAGATGACGAATGCGGCTATTGGGAACAATCCTTCGGCGAATGGGCAAAATTGACTGGACAATAATTTGAGTTTTTGGGTGAACTTGTCGTAAACGCTGCACAATGCGACGATGATTACGCAAAATTTCTTCATCATTATTACCCTTGAGTAAATCATTAATACCAATCATGATGTAAATCACTTGCGGCCGAGTTTTAGAAAAAGTCGCCAATCTTTTCAAAACCCCACCAGTAGAATCTCCCGATATGCCTTGATTTAACCATAATTTACCAGGTGGTAATTTTTCTCTAGGAAACCACATACTCAAAGAATCACCAATTAAAATACTCAAGCGATTACTACCTTGTCCTTGGGATAAAGCCTTAGCTTCCATAGCTAATAAGCCTTTCCAGTCTTGATATGTGAGTTTATGGGTTTTGCCTAATTCCCCCAATGATTGTAAATTTTCATCATCCCCTCTTGTGTAAATTTGACCAGTTTTCAGCGACGCTAATCTTTGATAATAAAGTTGACTACCAGATACTATTTTGCGACTAGGTTCTGGGACACTGGGTGGAGATAAATCCTCTCTTGACCCTGGTGAAGAAATATTAACCTTGGATTTGACTTCTTTTTTCGGTGAGAGTTGGGAATTTCCGTTGCTAAATTCTGGTACAGAAATGTCAACATTGGCGATAATTTTTGACTCAGACTGCGAATGTTTTTCTAGATTCCACTGAAATTCAGTATTGTTTTCTGGGATACTCCACATCTGTGGGATGGCGGATGCTGGTATAGTTAATCCTGTTAACAAGCTGGCTGCCAACAGATAAGGTTCCCTCATAGTTTTTTCTCCTGTTGCGTTTTTATTACTTTTCCTTTAGACAGTCTTATTTCGCTAAATTCAGGAAAATTTTAGTTCCGCTTTGGGAGTAACACTATCCTCCGTTGGCATATAATTTTTGATTTTTAAGTATAAAAATACACTTAATATCAATTAATTAAATTAATATATGGAATAACTTGCTTTAAAGTGCTAGGATCTAGTCGAAGTTATTAATGATTCCTGCTTTTTTGTGGCTAGAGCTAGTACAGCAATCGGTGTTAGTCCAATTATTAAAGAGACTGTGCAAAAACAGGCACATTCGACCCGTTTAACCTTGAAAGAGGTTATTCTCATGGGGATGTTAGCCATTGATAAGCTTGATGATCAAAGTCGTCAAGAGTTAGCAGATCAAGTTCATCAAATGCAGGTAAATGGTGAAATATGAACCTGTATATGTGAATTTAGCTAAATCCAAATTCTCAATTTTCATGGCAAATATTAATTAATCACAAGAGTAGAAACGGGACTTATCACGGATCTACTCTTGATCAAATTCATCCAACCTTTGTACCAAAATGAGGCAAAATAGTAATTATTAATCTTGACCAACTAAGCTGCTTAAAACTCAGCAGTTATTCAAGTCCGGGATCTTAATTTTAAATTAAAGTTAAGATTAGCGAGCCAACCATAAACTAAAAAATATCAAAATTATTTGCAAATTAGTCATAAAACAATACATTGTAAGCAGTTATCACACTTGCTGTTGAGTTATGCTTAATTGACAAGGTGAGAGTTAGTGGCTTCAGACT
Source organism: Cronbergia sp. UHCC 0137 (assembly GCF_034932285.1). Lineage (NCBI taxonomy): Bacteria > Bacillati > Cyanobacteriota > Cyanophyceae > Nostocales > Nostocaceae > Cronbergia > Cronbergia sp. UHCC 0137. The sequence goes on along the minus strand of NZ_JAYGHC010000048.1, from coordinate 5,984 downwards.
ATAGCGGTATGCAGTTGAATGAGATACAACATTATCGGGACAATCCATACAAGACTTTTAACTCTGTTCCCTGTTCCCCTTCGACTGCGCTCAGGGCAAGCCTGTTCCTGGTCGGTGAGCGTAGCCGTAAAGCCTAAAGGCATAGCTGACGCTTACCGCGAAGCGTGGCGTTAGCCATACCGCTGTTCCCTGTTCCCTGTTCCCTGTTCCCTGTTCCCTGTTCCCTGTTCCCTGTTCCCTGTTCCCTGCTATAAGTAATAACTAACAGGTTTTGAAGAAATTGCCCATCGCTGATCGATGCGACAACTATGGAAAAAGACGCAGCAACAACCCTCCAATGCCCAAATGAATACTGCCAAGCTGCAAATCCCTTAAACCATAAGTTTTGCCGGCAATGCAGCACTCCTTTACCCAAGCGTTACCTCTGGGCTGTAGGAGATGGGTTAAAGCTCTGTAGTCCTGGAGCTATTTTAGCCGATCGCTATTTAGTCATTGGTGAATCAATTCTTTTAGATTTGAAACCGGGGTTATTGCCCCAAGTGCCTCCATTAGATGATTTATCCACAGGAATCGCTCCCTATCTTAAACTAATTACTTACCGTTTAAATGTCCCCCAATTGTACGGCATCCTCTCGGTAGACGATCGCCAATGCCAGAATCAGATATTATTGCTAGAAAAGCCACCATTATTAATTGCAGGATCAGACAATTCCATCCAATTGTGTACTAACCTAGACGCAGCTTGGTCTAATGCTTCTTCCATGCGTCAAATACATTGGCTGTGGCAATTAGCTAATTTGTGGCAACCTCTGGCTACAGAAGGTGTGGTTTCTAGTTTACTAAATCCCAATTTATTACGGGTAGAAGGGGCAATTATTAGATTACTAGAATTGCAGTTTGATCCAGAAAATAGTCCAAAATTAAAACAATTAGGTCAATTCTGGCAGCAATGGGTTGAAAAGGCCAAACCAGCAATAGCACCTTTTATCCAGCAAATTAGCACTTGGTTAATTGAAGAAAAGATTATATCATCGGAACAACTAATTACAGTTTTAGATCAAGGATTGGCAGAATTAGGTCGATCGCAAACAGTATCCTTGAAGATTATCACTCAAACAGACACAGGTCCAGTGCGTCAACGCAACGAAGATGCCTGTTACCCCCCTAGTGGAGTGCTAGTGAGTCAAGCATCCCCAGGGGAAATACCCTTAGCGATCGTTTGTGATGGTATTGGTGGTCATGAGGGAGGGAATGTCGCATCGAATTTAGCTATTGAAACTATACAACAGCAATTAACAAACTTAAACTTAGTCGCTGATGAAAATATAGATTCTTGCCGATTAATTAATAATTTAGAACAAGCAGTAGCGATCGCTAACGATCAAATCAGCCAGCGCAACGATAGCGAAAACCGCCATGGTCGTCAACGCATGGGAACTACTGTGGTTATGGCCTTACCCATCGCACACCAAATATACATTACTCATGTTGGTGATAGTCGAGCTTACTTGATGACACACCATGGATGTTATCAAGTTACCCTAGATGATGATGTCGCTTCCCGTGAAGTCCGCTTAGGCTATGCTACCTACCGCGAAGCAATACAACAAGGTAGTTCTGGATCTTTAGTTCAAGCTTTAGGAATGAGTCAAAGTAGTTCATTACATCCCACCTGTCAACGGTTAATACTGGATGAAGATATGGTTTTACTGCTCACATCCGATGGTTTAAGTGATTGTGACAGAGTGGAAGAACATTGGGAAACAGAAATTTTACCAATTTTGACAGGAGCAAATGATTTATCTAGTGTAGCCCAAAAACTGATCGACATAGCTAACACTAAAAATGGACATGATAATGTCACCATCGCTTTAATACATTGTCAAGTCGAATATTCTGAACCAAATTCCCCCCTTGCTATCGGTGATCCGGCAAATTTGCCCTCAAATAACCCACCTAAGACGATTTTAAACCAAAAAACTAGAGTTTTGCCCCAAACCAAACCAGTGTCCACCTCCCAAGTACCCTGGAATTTGCTAGTTCCTTTACTCTTGGTGATCATCGCCGGTTCTCTAGGATATTGGTTCAAATTTCAACGAGGGAAATTTAATCCCTCATTAACAACTCCTAAGCCAACCACAAGAACCTTAGAAAATCTCGCCCCTGGTTGGATCATTAAAACCACTCAGACAATACCCTTGAGTAACCAGCAGTCTTTTCCGGCTGAAAGTTATTTACAAATAATAGAAATCAACCCAAAACCTAACAATGGGGCTAGTGATAGGCAAGTAATTCTACGTGCTTGTCCCCCATCTTCCACACCCAGTCCCCAGGAAAACATCTCCATTAATTTGTCCCAACTGCAACGTTTTAACGTTTCCGTATTGCAATCTGGTGAATCCAGTTCCTGTCAATAAGAGGCAGGGGGCAGGGGGCAGGGGGCAGGGGAGGCAGGGGAGGCAGGGGGCAGGGGGCAGGG
>NZ_JAYGHC010000048.1:744-3267 GCF_034932285.1 Cronbergia sp. UHCC 0137 | reverse complement strand
CATACGATCTGGTATAATCAAAAATCCGACTCCCTTTAAGATAGATTGACCTATGAGCAAAGGTACCTTATTTGATAAAGTTTGGGACTTACACACCGTTGGTACACTTCCTTCTGGGCTAACCCAACTATTTATCGGGCTACACCTAATCCATGAAGTTACCAGTCCCCAGGCCTTTGCTATGCTCAAAGAGCGGGATTTAAAAGTATTATTTCCACAGCGTACCATAGCCACAGTAGATCATATAGTACCAACAGAAAATCAAGCCCGTCCCTTTGTGGATAACCTGGCAGAAGAAATGATCCAGGCATTAGAAAAGAGTTGTCAAGAAAACAACATCACTTTTTATAATATTGGTTCGGGAAATCAAGGTATAGTCCACGTTATCGCCCCCGAATTGGGACTAACCCAACCAGGCATGACCATTGCTTGCGGAGATAGTCACACATCTAGTCATGGTGCCTTTGGTGCGATCGCATTCGGCATCGGCACAAGCCAAGTCCGAGATATACTCGCCTCCCAAACTTTAGCATTATCTAAATTAAAAGTCCGCAAAATCGAAGTTAACGGCACACTCAAACCCGGAGTTTACGCCAAAGACGTGATCCTGCATATCATCCGCACCTTGGGAGTAAAAGGTGGAGTTGGCTACGCTTACGAATTTGCTGGTACAACCTTTGAACAGATGAACATGGAAGAAAGGATGACCGTCTGCAACATGGCCATAGAAGGTGGTGCAAGATGCGGTTACGTTAATCCTGACCAAATTACCTACGATTATCTGAAAAACAGAGACTTTGCCCCCAAAGGTGCAAACTGGGATCAAGCCGTTGCTTGGTGGGAATCAATTAAGAGCGATCGCCATGCCGAGTATGATGATATTGTAGTCTTCGATGCAGTCGAAATTCCCCCCACCATCACCTGGGGAATCACCCCCGGTCAAGGAATCGGCATCGATCAAAAAGTCCCCACCCCCCAAGAACTCCTAGAAGAAGACCGATTTATTGCCGAAGAAGCTTACCGATACATGGATTTGTACCCAGGTCAACCCATACTTGGCACAAAAATAGATGTCTGCTTCATCGGTAGCTGCACCAACGGTAGAATCAGTGACCTAAGAGAAGCCGCCAAAATTGCCCAAGGTCGAAAAGTTGCCGAGGGAGTAAAAGCCTTCGTCGTCCCCGGTTCAGAAAGAGTCAAAAAAGCAGCGGAAGCAGAAGGACTAGATAAAATCTTCATTGCTGCTGGCTTTGAATGGCGCGAACCCGGTTGTTCTATGTGTTTAGCCATGAACCCCGACAAACTCCAAGGTAGACAAATTAGCGCCTCCTCCTCCAACCGCAACTTCAAAGGTAGACAAGGTTCATCTTCCGGTCGTACCCTACTCATGAGTCCGGCTATGGTAGCCACAGCAGCCATCAAAGGAGAAGTCGCCGACGTGCGCGAATTACTCTAACTCTTAACAGGGAACAGGAAAAAAATATTATTTCTCTTTTTCTGCCTCCCCTGCCTCCCCTGCCTCCCCTGCCTCCCCTGCCCCCTGCCCCCTGCCTTTAAAACCATGAGCCAAATCAAAAAAATATCCAGTACCGCCGTCCCCTTAATCGGCAACGACATTGATACAGACCGGATCATTCCCGCCCGCTACTTAAAAGCCATCACCTTTGACGGCTTAGGTGCAGGAGTATTTATCGACGATCGCCAAGCATTAAAAGGTACACATTCCTTCGACCAACCCCAATACCAAGGGGCAAAAATATTAATAGTTAATCGTAACTTTGGCTGTGGTTCATCACGGGAACACGCACCCCAAGCCCTAGCCAAATGGGGAATAAAAGCCGTAATTGGGGAAAGTTTCGCTGAAATATTCTTTGGTAACTGTGTCGCCATGGGGATTCCCTGTGTCACCGCCGATACAGCTACAATTACACAACTGCAAGAATTAGTAACAGCAAATCCTCAAATCTCCATTACCATAGATTTGGAAAAATTGCAAGTACAAGCTGGTGATTTTACCACCCCAGTCAATATGAATGAAGGTACACAAAATACCTTCGTTTCTGGTACTTGGGATGCTTGCGGACAATTGGTAGCAAATAGTTCACGGGTGCAGCTAACTGCTGATAAATTACCCTATTTGGCTTGGGGACTATTAACCTAAGTTGCCAGTTATTAATTTTCGGATATTTAGTAGTTTGTAGGGTGCGTCAGACAGAATAATTTACGCTAAAATCATTAATTTTAAGAGACTGACGCACCTTCCCTAATCTAAAAAAGCAACTTATGGGCGATTCTTGGGGAGGGCTTCTCTACGAGACGCTACCGCGAACGTTATCGCCTCTAACTCAAAACCAAAATATCACAATATTTTCCACTTCAGAGATTTGTTATACAGCGATCGCTTCTCAAGATTCAGATTTTGCGGAAAGAAGCCGATTTTTCAAATTCTCACACTGCTTTCGCTAGTTACTTAGGGTTTGCTGAATAAACCAAAAACCTAGACATATCAACAGTTTCAGCCTG
>NZ_JAYGHC010000048.1:0-606 GCF_034932285.1 Cronbergia sp. UHCC 0137 | reverse complement strand
GAAAAGACTTTTTCAGCAAGCCCTACTTATGTTAGGAGATCGCTTCCCTAGTCGCAGGTATCGCCCCCAAACTCCAGTTATCAATTACTTATGTTAGGCGATCGCCTTTATCTGCCAGCCTTTAAAACTTGTTCGGCTGTCAGTTTGAAATTTGGGAATGTCTGCGAAATAATGGGTTGATTGCCTCGAATCTGCTGAATTTCATACTCTCCTTTGACTAACGTACAAATGGAAAGAGTAGGTTGTTTCGGTTTCCCAATATGTCGAGTCCCACCTAAACCCGCATAATCCGCAATCCAATATTCAGGAATACCTAAAATTGCGTAGTCTTCGACTTTACGCGCATAATCGTTTTGCCAGTTGCTACTAACTACTTCCATCACAAATTTAATCGAACTACCCAGCGTGATGATTGATTGGTCATTCCAAAGTAGTTCTTTCGCAAGTTCATGGCGGTCAATAACCATAACATCGGGTCGAAATGCTGTCATACCCAAGTTAGAAGGACGTAGTAATCCTCGCTGAAGGACAAACCAATTTAAACATAAGGCATCAATTTGGGCGCAGATTTTTGTGGTGGTAAAAGCTGAAACTTCTTCATGGTAG
>NZ_JAYGHC010000047.1:27168-41903 GCF_034932285.1 Cronbergia sp. UHCC 0137 | reverse complement strand
CTAGAGCATATAGCAGGAGTCAGGAGTCAGGAGTCAGGAGTCAGGAGTCAGGAGTCAAACCCTGTTGTGAAACTCGTTTCATCAATGGCTTACGTCAAGCTGCGCTAACAATTGATGTCCTAACCACCTTGGCGGTTGCTATAAATGCCAGAATCTAGAGAGGAATAGACTGTGGAGCAGAAAATTAATTGTGCTGAAGCTTGCGTCAACGGATGCGTTTTGGGTGATAAATGCCCTAACATCGAGTTTAGAGAAGCAACCTCAAAATTTATCGAAGAGACATCCCTAGACCAAATGCTAGAAATGGCAGAAGAAAGATTGCGGAAAAAGATGACAGAACCGCCAAAATGGGTTTTCCCCGAAGATTCCTAAAACCTTTTACCTTTGCTCCTCTGCTTCTTTGCGCGAAACACAAACTATGAATTTACTCCAACTTTTAAGCGGTGAAGATCATCACCCGTCCTTAATTACACCTGATGGCGCAGTAATTACCTATCAACAGTTACGCGAGAATATCAAAGTTCTAATCTCTCAACTTCACAGTTTTGGGTTAAAATCCAAGGATGCGATCGCTATTGCCATGACAAATGGTACACCAGTAGCGATTACCTTTCTAGCTGCGGCTTTGTCTGGTATTGCTGCACCCCTTAACCCTAAATATAAACAAGAAGAATTTGCTTTTTATTACCAAGATACCCAAGCAAAAGCCCTAATTACCCTACCGGGAACACCAGAAGCAGCATTAGCAGCCGCTACACCCGATATGATGTTAATTGAAGCTAATGTGAATAGTGACGGTACTTTAAATTTTACCTTAATTAAACCAACATCAACAACATCAACTAACCCAGAATTACCCAACGGTGATGATGTGGCAATGATTCTGCACACTAGCGGGACAACTAGCCGTCCTAAACGTGTACCTATTCGTCATCGTCACTTAATCGCTTCAGTTGATAATATCATTGATGCCTATTCCTTAACACCAGCAGATACAACTTTTGGGTTAATGCCCCTATTCCACATTCACGGATTAGTCGGTTGTCTATTAGCAACTTTAGCATCAGGAGGAACTTTAGTTTGTCCCAATGGTTTCAATGCTTTGGAATTTTGGAAACTGGTGGATATCTACAAACCCACTTGGTATTCATCATCCCCGACAATGCACCAGATGATTTTAGCACGGGCAAGCCGAAATTTAGAGATTGTTAAAGCCAATCCTTTCCGCTTTATTCGTTCTAGTAGTGCGGCTTTACCTCTGGTAATTATAGAACAAATGGAAGAAGTTTTAAATTCTCCTGTGTTGGAATCCTACAGCATGACGGAAACATCCCATTTAATGACAAGTAACCCCTTGCCTCCCAAAGTTCGCAAAGCTGGTACTGTGGGTTATGGATGCGGTGTAGAAGTGGGGATTATGGATGATGAAAACAACTTTTTATCACCAGGAAATTTAGGGGAAGTGGTGGTAAAAGGGGCAAATGTGATTGATGGTTATGAAAATAATCCAGAAGCTAACGCTAAAAGTTTTGTCAATGGTTGGTTTCGCACAGGTGATCAAGGCAAAATAGATGAAGATGGTTATTTAAAGTTAACTGGTAGAATCAAAGAACTAATTAACCGGGGTGGGGAAAAAATTTCACCTTTGGAAGTTGATGATGCGTTGTTACGACATCCGGCTGTGTCTGAGGCTTTAGCCTTTGCAGTTTCTCACCCAACTTTAGGTGAAGAGGTTCATGCGGCTGTGGTGTTGAAAACAGAAGTTGATGCAAAGGAACTTTTAAGCCACTGCTCGACTATGTTAGCAGATTTTAAAGTTCCTAAGCAAGTTCATATTTTATCAGAGTTACCCCGTGGGGCTACAGGTAAGCTACAACGTTTAAAAATGGCGAAATTCCTGAATATTGGTTAAACAGTACCTATGAAAATCTGTATTGTTGGTGCTGGTGCCATTGGTGGTTTGTTAGGGGGTAAATTAGCTCTTGCTGGTGAGGAAGTGACGCTAATTGCTCGCGGTTCTCATTTGGCTGCAATCCAAGAAAAAGGGCTGGAATTAAGATTAATTGATGGTTCTAGCCAAGTTGTTACCCCGACTTTAGCTACTGATGATATTACGCAAGTTGAAGCCCAGGATGTAGTAATTTTGGCTGTGAAAACTAATGGTGTGGGAGCGATCGCTCCTCTTCTTCCTAGTTTATATCATCAACACACAATGGTGGTGACAGCGCAAAATGGTTTTCCTTGGTGGTACTTCCGCAAGCATGGTGGTGAGTATGAGGGAATAAGTTTGCAATCTGTTGACCCAGATGGGATCATAGAAAACTATATTGATATTGATCGGGTAATTGGCTGTGTAGTCTATCAAGCCGCAGAGATAGTAGAACCGGGAGTGATTAAACACATTGAAGGTGAGCGATTTACCTTGGGAGAACTGGACGGAACAAAAACTGAACGTATTCAATTATTAGCTGAGTCGTTGAAAAAAGCCGGATTTAAAACACCAGTACGTGATCAAATTAGAACAGAAATATGGGTGAAATTATGGGGTAATTTAGCCTTTAATCCCATTAGTGGTTTAACTGGTGCAACTCTAGAAGCCATTGCCAGATATCCTTTGACCCGTGAACTAGCAAGAAACATGATGTTAGAAGCTCAAGCGATCGCTCAAAGGTTAGGTATTAATTTTGGCATTAGTTTAGAACAACGGATTAATGGTACAGAAAAAGTTGGCGCACATAAAACATCAATGTTACAAGATATCGAAGCCGGACGACCAACAGAAATAGAAGCGATCGTTGGTGCGGTGATAGAATTGGGTAAACTCACTCAGATTCCCACACCTCATATTGAGGCAATTTACGCCAGTGTTAAATTATTAGAAGCAACAAAATATTAAAAGAATAGGGATAGAAGTAAAATATAAACGCAAATCTGTTACAACGGTACAGTCTCATTTATCAGGGTCAGCAATATCTACCTTTCGTTCTGAGCCTAAAGTTTAGAGAATATTCTACCAGTTCCTAGTCCCCTAGAAAAATTCTCTCTGAGTGTGTATCAGTTACTAAACTAATGCGTTAAATTGTTAATTCGTAGGTGAAATATAGAGGTCAGGAAGAAATGGGTGTTGATGCAACTGCTGATGAACTTGTGAAAGTGCCTCCCAATGGGCATAAATCGGAATTAAAGAGTCAGAAACAAAAGAAACTACTAACACCTAGTACAACTACAGGAGAAATTTCCCGTTCTTGGAAAATTGAAGACAGTGAAGACCTCTACCGGATTCAAGGTTGGGGACAGCCCTATTTTTCCATTAATGCTGCTGGTCACATCACAGTCTCCCCCAAAGGTGAACGGGGTGGTTCGTTGGATCTGTTTGAATTAGTCAATGCTTTAAAACAGCGCAATTTAGGACTTCCCCTATTAATTCGCTTTTCTGATATTTTAGAAGACCGGATTGAACGGTTAAACGCTTGTTTTGCTAAAGCGATCGCTCGCTATAATTACCCAGGGGTGTATCGTGGTGTATTTCCCGTCAAATGTAACCAGCAAAGGCACTTAATCGAAGATTTAGTCAGATTTGGTAAACCTCATCAATTTGGGTTAGAAGCTGGTTCTAAGCCAGAATTAATGATTGCTCTGGCCGTATTGGATACCCCAGGCGCATTGTTAGTTTGCAATGGCTACAAAGACCAGGAATACGTGGAAACAGCCATGTTATCCCAAAGACTAGGCCAAACACCAATCATCGTTTTAGAACAGATTGAAGAGGTGGATTTAGTCATCGCTGCTCACCGTCAATTGGGGATTAAGCCGATTTTGGGGATACGGGCTAAACTCAGTACCCAAGGGATGGGGCGCTGGGGAACTTCCACGGGCGATCGCGCTAAATTTGGCTTAACAATTCCCGAAATTATGGGAGCAGTTGACAAACTACGGGAGGCTGATCTACTCGATTGCTTACAGTTATTACATTTCCATATTGGTTCGCAAATCTCCGCCATCAATGTGATTAAAGATGCCATCCAAGAAGCCAGCAGAATTTATGTAGAATTAGCGGCTTTGGGTGCAGATATGAAATATCTCGATGTCGGTGGTGGCTTGGGTGTAGATTACGATGGCTCTCAAACCAACTTCTACGCCTCGAAAAACTACAATATGCAGAACTACGCCAACGATATTGTAGCCGAGTTAAAAGATACCTGTGCTGAACGTCAGATCCCCGTCCCCACCTTGGTGAGCGAAAGTGGGAGAGCGATCGCTTCCCATCAATCAGTGCTGATCTTTGATGTTCTCAGCACCAGCGAAGTCCCCCTAGACCTCCCTGAACCTCCCCAAGAAACAGAATCCCCAATTATCAAATATCTCTGGGAAACCTACCAATCCATCAACAAAGAAAACTATCAGGAGTTCTACCACGACGCAGCCCAATTTAAAGAAGAAGCCATCAGTCGGTTTAATTTGGGAATTTTGCGACTTCAAGAACGCGCTAAAGCCGAACGTCTTTACTGGGCTTGTTGTCGGAAAATTCTGGACATCACCAGACAGGAAGAATATGTACCCGATGAACTGGAAGACCTAGAAAAAATCATGGCTTCCATCTACTACATCAATCTTTCTGTGTTTCAATCAGCACCAGATTGTTGGGCGATCGACCAGCTATTTCCCATTATGCCCCTACACAAGTTAGATCAAGAGCCGACACAGAGAGGAATTTTAGCAGACCTCACCTGTGATAGTGATGGAAAGATTGATCGCTTTATTGATCTACGGGATGTTAAATCTGTTTTAGAATTGCACAAATTCCAACAGGGAGAACCTTATTATTTGGGAATGTTCCTCAATGGAGCTTACCAAGAAATCATGGGCAATTTACACAACCTTTTTGGCGACACCAATGCTGTTCACATCAACTTAACCCCCAAGGGCTACCAAATTGAACACGTCGTTAAGGGTGATACCATGAGTGAAGTGGTCAGCTATGTTCAGTATGACTCTGAATATCTGGTAGAAAATATTCGCCAAAGATGTGAGCGTGCTTTAGAAGAAAACCGGATCTCTCTAGCAGAATCCCAACGACTGCTACAAACCTACGAGCAAAGTTTGATGAGATATACTTACTTGAATAGTTAATGATTCGTAATTGGTGATTGGAAAAAACTCTTACCAATTACCAATTACCAATTACCAATCACCAATCACCAATTACCAATTACCAATCACCAATCACCAATTACCAATTACCAATCACCAATCACCAATCACCCATTACCAATCACCAATCACCAATCACCAATCACCCATTACCCAACAATTCAGCGATCGCTTGGCGTTCCACAGGGGTATGTATAGGTGGTGTCTGACGTGCATCAGTAATTAACCAGTCTAAAGCCGCAGCTTGGACATCAATCGCCGTACCAGTTTTATCCACACAGTAACGACCAAACACCAACTTATCAACCAAGCGCACACCAGGACCCAGGCGCGACCATTCAAAAATTACACTATTTTCTACAGTAGCCCCACTACAAATCCAGCAATTGGGTCCAATCATCGCTGGTCCAATAATTTTCGCCCCGTCTTCAATTCTGGTCATCCCACCAATGTAGACGGGTCCAGTAATCTCCACTTTGTCCCAATTTACAGCCACATTTAAACCAGTAAAAATCCCTGGTGCGACTTCATGACCGGGAATTTGTACATTTTTGATTTCCCCTAGCAGTACACCACGAATCGCCCGCCAATAATCTGGGACTTTACCAATATCTACCCATTCAAAATCCATCGGAATAGCGTAGAATGGTGCATCAATTTCCACCAATTTGGGGAACAACTGCCCACCAATGTCATATTCTATCCCAGAAGGAATATAATTGAATACCTCTGGCTCAAAAATATAAATACCTGTATTGATATTAGTGCTAAGAGCTTCTTCTGTTGTCGGTTTTTCTTGGAAAGCCTTAATGCGATTATCGTCATCAGTGACAACTACACCATAGCTAGAAACTTCATCCCTGGGGACAGATTTTGTGATAATGGTAGCGATCGCTCCTTTGGATTTATGCCACTTCACCGCCGAAGTTAGATCTAAATCAATTAAAGCATCACCACACAACACCACAAAGGTCTCATCAAAAAATGGCGAAAAGTCTTGGATACGGCGCATACCTCCAGCCGAACCCACTGCTTCCCCCACTAATTTCCCATCATCATCAATTTTTCCTTCAAAAGAATAAGCAATCTGTACGCCAAACCGTTGACCGTCGCGGAAATAATTTTCTATTTCCTCCGCCAAATGGCTAACATTGACCATAATCTCGTCAAATCCATGTTGGCGTAACAGTTCCAGTAAAAATTCCATCACTGGCTTTTGCAGGATGGGAATCATCGGCTTAGGAATTGTATAAGTAATAGGGCGAACGCGAGTACCCTTACCCGCCGCGAGAATCATCGCTTTCATAAAATTTTATTCCTCAACCACAAGCCAGTTTAATATGAACTACCCATACCTACCACATAAAGTCTGATTTTATACAAACATTTTAGTAGGATTGGATTTTTAAAGTTTCATTATGATAACTCTCATAGACGGTCTTCAGCAAAAGGAAGTGATAATTAGGTTAGGCTTAAAAATTGTCCTTGGGATAGGCCAGGGAAAAAAAGGGTTTTATCTTTACTTTTCTTTACACAGTTGGATTTTATTGTTCCTACCTGCTTGTATATAGAGTACAGTATTTTGAGTCATGTCAGACAAATTTTCTCAAATCAGCTTTTCAGCTTGATCAGATACTCCCTTAGCACTAAGAGACTTCCAAATAAAAAGTATTGACGTAAGTTATGGACGGGGGAATTAGGGTAATCTGGGTATTTTCAAACACCCTTTAAAACCCCCTCCTAAAGCCAGAAGTATGTTCTACTTGCCCTTTGCCCCAGATTTAGCAGCTTTGGCGGCTTTTTTGGCGGCTTTTTCCGCTTCTATTGCTGCTTGCTTGGCCTGCTCTTTTTCTTCGGCGATTTTGTTGAGATAGTAGTGATAGTCTCCTAAGTAAACGCGAAATTCACCATCCCGAATTTCGACGATTTTGTTGGCTACTTGGGAGATAAAATATCGGTCGTGGGAAACAACGATCGCTGTACCATCATAGTTCTGTAGAGCCTCTTCTAGCATCTCTTTGGCAGGAATATCTAGGTGGTTTGTAGGCTCATCGAGGATGATTAAGTTTACTGGACATAGGAGCATTTTTGCCAGCGCTAAACGGGCTTTTTCGCCTCCACTTAGTGCAGCAACTTTCTTAAATACGGTGTCACCAGCAAATAAAAACCGTCCTAAAATGGTGCGGACTTCTTCGTTTGTCCAGTCGGGAACTTCATCATGGATGGTTTCCATGACGGTTTTGTTTAAATCTAGGGCTTCGGCTTGATTTTGCTCGAAGTAACCAGGAATCACGTTATGATCCCCTAATTTAACGATCCCTTCCGTGGGTGGTTCTAGACCCATGATAATTTTTAACAGAGTAGATTTACCTGCTCCGTTGGGTCCAAGGAAGGCTATGCGATCGCCCCTTTCAATCAACAGATTAGCAGCTAAAAACAAGATTTTATCGCCATAAACATGAGTTAGCTCTTTAATTTCCACCACTTCTCTACCACTCCGGGGTGCGGGGGGAAAGCGGAAATGTAAGGTTCTGACTCCAGCAACGGGGGCTTGAATGCGCTCTATTTTCTCTAGTTGTTTTTCCCGGCTTTTTGCCTGGGTACTGCGGGTAGCACTAGCCCGAAACCGATCTACAAAGGTTTGCTGCTTTTCGATTTCTTTTTGCTGACGTTCAAAGGCGCTGAGTTGGGCTAGTTGATTTTCAGCTTTTTGTTCTAGATATGATGAGTAATTTCCCAGATAAGAACTAGAAACACCCCGTTCTGTTTCGACAATTTGGTTACACAAACGGTCTAAAAATTCTCGGTCATGGGAGACGATTACCATGGGGGTAATTAGCCCTCGGAGGTAATTTTCTAGCCATTCGATAGTTTCTAGGTCTAGGTGGTTTGTAGGTTCATCCAGCAGTAATAGATCGGGTTTTTGCAGAAGGATCTTACCCAAACTCATCCGCATTTGCCAGCCACCACTAAAGGCACTGACTAAGCGATCGCCATCTTCGACCCCAAACCCCATTTCTGGTAAGATTTTACCTATTCGAGAATCCAGATTATAGCCATCCAGAGCTTCAAATTGCCGTTGTAAGCGATCTAATTTGTTAATTAGTTGGTCTAATTTTTCTGGGTCAGCGGTTCCCATCTCCTGCGTTACCTGGTTTATAGACATTTGAACTGCGTTAGCTTCTTTAAAGACAGTCCAAAATTCTTCATTCACCGTGCGGCTAGGGTCTACTTCAAATTCTTGGTTCAGGTACGCAATGTGTAAACTATTAGGACGAATAATTTGCCCAGCAGTGGGTTCAATTTCCCCAGAGATGATTTTCAGTTGGGTGGATTTCCCCGCACCGTTCACACCGACTAAGCCAATGCGATCGCCTGGTTTAACTTCCCAGTTGATATCTTTGAGAACTTCGCCTGTGGGATAAATTTTACTGATATGTTCAAGTCGCAGCATGAAGTGTCTCTCAGGTAGAGGATAGGTAGTTGATGGGCAATGCTAACGCCGTATTCTATCTTAACAAAATTTAACCACAAAAAATAAAAAAAGGGGAGGAATGGGGAAATGAACATAATGGGCATAATAATTCATTTCCTGCCCCCTGCCTCCTGCCTCCTGCCTCCTACACTGCACCGCTATTTTTATTGAATAGAATGGTGATAGTTTGCAAAATTAACTTTAAATCGTAAACTAAACTCCAATTTTTCTGGTACTGCAAATCTAAACGAATTACATCTTCAAAACTGCGTACATTGGAGCGTCCCTTAACTTGCCATTCTCCAGTCATTCCGGGTTTAACATCAAAACGTTGCCATTCCGGTACTTCGTAACGTTCCACCTCATCAGGAGTTGGTGGTCTTGTCCCAACTAAACTCATTTCACCTCTGAGAACATTCCAAAATTGGGGTAGTTCATCTAAACTGGTGCGACGTAAAAAACGCCCTACCCGCGTAATTCGGGGATCGTTTTCATTTTTAAAGAAAGCACCTTGGACTTGGTTAACCACCTGGGATTTTTTAGCTTCCGCATCTTTGCACATCGAGCGGAATTTCCAAATAGCAAATCGCTTACCCATCCAACCACAACGAACTTGACTAAAGAAAAGGGGTCCGGGATCGTCGATTTGTACGGCAATGGCAATAGGAATTAGTAAAATACCTGTAATAGCTAAACCAACCAAAGAACCAATAATGTCTATCAGCCTTTTGACCCAAGAAGCCACAGAAGGATGAGTTTGGGGTAATGGTTCTATCTTGCGAGAGTTATTTTGTCCTGTTTCTGTAAGGTTATTGGCTGTTGTTGCTGAAACTCTTTGAAAAGATTCGATGAAAAACACCTGATCTAGACCAGTCAGGTTTAACACTGCCATGACTTGGGGAGTAACATGACGCAGTGAAAACGTAATACTTTTTTCCTGGGCGGTTTTAAAAATACTAACTAAAGACCCTAATCCGCTACTATCCATAAAGGTAGTATATTCAAAATCAATCACAACTTGTTTGATGTGTGAATTGGATTGGATTAAGTTTTGGCAGGTTTGTTTAAAGCCTACAGCCTCAACCACGCTCAACCGTGCGGATACTTGCACAATGGCGGTATGATTGAGGTAAGTAATTGGGATTTCTGCCTCCGGGGGTTGGCTACTCATGAAGCTCTGCACTTTACTTATCACCTATATTTAATCTGCCAAAGATGCTATAAAATTAACCTGTCTGATGTTGAACCCGTGAAAATTTAGGTGCATCTGTGATTTAGGAGATGGCGAACGGGAGTTCACAATAGAAAAATAAGATAGAAAACTTACTCCCTCTTGTGCCGACGCGATCGCGCTGCTATAATCACATGATTGCTAAAATTACAGTCCAACCTACTGCACGCCTGATTGAGGTCTTTTCTGCTATTCAAGGGGAAGGAGCTAATGTCGGGACACGTCAGATTTTTATTCGTTTTGCTCTTTGTGACTTACGCTGTCACTTTTGCGATAGTTCCCATACTTGGAATGCGCCCTCCACATATCGAGTAGAGAGAACACCTGGACTAAGAGATTTTGAAATTCACTCTAATCCTATCTCATTACCGCTTTTAATTAAATCGGTAGAAAGACAAAATCTACCTAATCTACACGATAGCATTAGCTTAACTGGAGGAGAACCATTACTCCATGCTCCATTTTTGCAGCAATTTTTACCAGAATTGCGAACTGTCACAAATCTACCCATTTATTTAGAAACTGCTGGACACCGCCCTGAACAACTAGCGATGATCATTCCCTACCTGGATTCTGTGGGAATGGATTTAAAATTACCTAGTGTTAGTGGTGAGACTTATTGGCAAGAACACAGAGAGTTTTTACAATTATGTAGAGATGCAAATTTAGATGTTTTTGTCAAGATCATAGTTTCTCAAAAAACTGATCCCCAGGAATTAGAGCGTTCTGCTTTGTTAGTGGCCTCTGTAAGTCAAGATATCCCCATATTTTTACAGCCGGTTACACCATTACCACCATCTGAACAGTTTAGCTCTGTGGCTGTGGATGTTCCCTCTCCCAATCAAGTTTTAGAATGGCAAGCTTTGATGAAGCAGTTTGTTAAAATAGTGCGGGTAATCCCCCAAACCCATAAGATGATTAGTCAAATGTAACGCTGGTTGTTTTTATTTCTATGAACTAAGAATCTCAGTCAATTGAGAGAGGGAACAGGGAACAGGGAACAGGGAACAGGGAACAGGGAACAGAAAAATTATGTAATTAACTCAAGTTGCTAGTTATTAATTTTTCTGATATTTTGTAGTCTGTAGTAGTCTGTAGGGTGCGTCAGACGGAATAATTTAGGCTGAAATGACTAATTTTAAGTTTCTGACGCACCTTGTTTCACTAAAAAAGCAACTTACGTTATTAGTGCGGTGCGTCAGATTGAGAAAATCTGTTAGATGGTCAATTATCGGGTCTGACGCACCCTACAAGAGATAGAATTGATAATGCTTATGTAATAGCTTCTAACCAACGAAGTAAGTCCTCAATGGATGTAAAATCTAATAAAGCCTCGCCAAGGGCTTCTAATTGCTCTAAAGAGAGAATTTTAATTCTTCTTTGAACCTCTTCTGATAGTTTTCCTACTCGTTTTTGTAGTAGGCGTAGGACGAGTGTTTGTCCTTGTTCCCGTTGTCCCCGCTCGTAACCAATGCGCTCGCCTGTGGTAATGTAGCTCATAGTCCGCTCCTGTTCAAACTGTTTAAAATCTTGCCAAAGTTCTGCTTCCAAGGCTGTTGGTAAAATCATAACCCAATCAATAAATCTATACAGGTTACGAATATCTTTTTCTTGCAAACCTATTTCATACAATCGGCGAATTAAGCTAAATTTCCAAGCTTTACGTTCTGCTGGCTTTTTACTTGTTTGCTGTGTCTTCAAATGTGCCATCACAACTATTGCAAATGGATTATCGCTGGTTTCTAATTCTTTCCAACGGTTTTGATAATCTAAAAGTTTGACGGTACCAAATTCAAAGTTAAGCCTGGTATTCGGGTAATTATAACTATATTGATTGGGTCGCCATGTCGGGTCATTATCACACAAAATTGCTAAACTAATGGCAGGTTTACCAAATTTATCAAAGATTCGCAGGTTGTAAGAAAACATTCTTTTTGGAAAAATTTCTTCTGATTTTCCCTGAATTTCTGCATGAATTAATAGCCAAATTTCTTCTCCTTGAATTTGCCAAACTTTAACTAATTTATCTGCATATCGCCGACCTTGTTCAGCTTTGCGGGATATTTGTTGAAATTCCTTATCTAGAAATTCGTGGGGACGTTCCCAATCAATTAATGCTGCTGTTTCAGGAAAGAAAAATTGCATTGCTTGAGGGAAGTAAGCTTCTAAAATTTCTTTCCACGGGCTATCATTATCTGCTCTTTCTAGTTTTTCGTCCATGAGTTTATTTTAATTAGGTATAATTTGTTTGGCGACTGTTTCTGAGACTGGAATTACAGATAAACGATTTCCTTTTTTTACGACTAATAGTTCATCACCGCTAAATTGTTCTTTGAGGGTGGATAGGGAAATAATTTGAGGAAAGGTCTTGACAAATTCAACTAATACTGTTTGCCAACGGGGGGATTCAGGTGTTGATTTTGGGTCGTAGTATTCACTTTTTGGGTCAAACTGAGATGGGTCAGCTATACCTGTTTTGACGACGCGCATTAACCCAACAATACCGGGGGGATTGGTATTTGAGTGATAGAAGAAAACTAGATCCCCTGGTTGCATTTGACGCATAAAGTTCCGTGCTTGGTAATTACGCACCCCGTCCCAGATTGTCTGTTGTTCCTGTTCGAGGTCGGTAATACTATAAGCTTGGGGTTCTGATTTCATTAACCAATAATTCACTGAGTCCATATCTCTAAAAATCTTACGCTGCATTATTTGTTACTTTAGACTTACGCAAAAAATCTCTCAAACTCTTATTTCTCTGTGTTCTCTGTGTCCTCTGTGGTTAAATATTCCGTAACTTGTTCGTAAGTCCTTTGACTTCCGCTCTGGGGAACTATAAACTTTACATAAATACGATCGCACCTTTGGGTTTCTACTCCTGTGGTGGGGATGTAACCATTATTTTCATAGAGTTGGACAGCTTGGGTGAGAAAACTGGCTGTTTCTATCCAAATTTGCTCAAATCCACGGGAGGCGATCGCTCTTTCTAATTGTTGCAATAAATACTTACCTAAACCCAATCCCCGGACGCTGGGTAAAAGGTACATTTTGCGGATTTCTACGGCTTTTTTGCCCCGACGAATTGGATAATATGCTGCCGTACCGACTAGGTTATTTTGGTATTCAATTACCCAAAATTCGCCGCCAGTGGCTAAGTAATATGTTTCTACTTCTACAACATCTTGGTCAGCGCCGTGAGGTTCCCAACCTAAAGCATATTCTGATAATACGGTATTAATTAGTTTTGCTGCTGAAGTGCGATCGCTCTCTTGCCAATCACGAATTAAAAAACCCTGATAATAGTCTTTCACTGTCTTAACTATGGATTCTTGGTTCTGGGTGTAAGGTGGCTAATAATTCACTTTCGACTACAGCCAATTCATCTAGGCGTTGCATGACAATTTCCCGGTCAAAGTATGTATCAGCTAAAACCCAGTACATTCCAAAATGTCGGGCTTCCGATGCCATCAAAGCGCGGTAAAATTTAGCTAGTTCTGGTTCTGGACAGTTAGAGGCTAATAGTCCCAAACGTTCGTGGCTGCGGGCTTCAATTAAGCCTGTGACTAGCAAAGAGTCTAAAAATCGTTCTGGTTCGTGGGGACGAACTTGAGCTTTTAAACCTGCACCGTAGGGAGGGGGAGGAAGAGGTGCAAGGGGTATATTGCGGCGTTCTAACCATTGATTAACCAGTTCAAAATGTTCGAGTTCTTCGCGGGCGATCGCTGTCAACTCCCTGACCATTTTAGTATTAGAAGGGTAGCGAAACATAAAATTTAAGGCTACACCTGCGGCTTTGCGTTCACAGTGGGAGTGGTCGAGTAAGATAATATCTAAGTTAGCGATCGCTTGCTTCACCCAAGCATCACTGGTAGGTTGTTTAAGAGCGTTGATAGTTGGTAAAGGAGAAGTAAGCACAAAAACACAAAACTCCAGATTTAGCCGAGTATTCCATTAAATAGATTGTAATCGCAAATAGCGAGACTATACAAGAATTGTTAATTATTAAATTCTGGGAATTAATTTTTATGGTTTACAGTGATTTTAAATTAAATGAAGTTATTAATAATTTTGGTTTAACTATCAACGAGAAATCAGGATTATTTGCAGATATAGAGGAAGAAGAATGCAGTGATTTATTAACAACTATTTTAACAGAAAATATTGATTTAGCTATTGCCATTAATACAGAAAAAGCCCGATCTGAAATGATCATCAGTCCGATTTTATTAGAAATAAGACGAAAATTTAATTATATTGGTTTATTTTCTGGAATAGATTTTAATGTTGAACCTCAAAAAGGTTTAAATGGCTTTTGTGATTTTATGATTAGTCTTTCTAAAGAGCAACTTTTTGTCCGCGCACCTGTGATTACATTATTAGTAGAATCGAAAAATGAAAATTTGAAGGCTGGTTTAGGACAATGTGTAGCAGAAATGATTGCGGCTCAATTATTTAATGAACAGCAAAATAACTCTATTAAGACAATTTATGGAGTAATAACTATCGGGACAATTTGGCAATTTTTAAAATTAGAAGATAAGATCATTTATATTGATTTGAGTGAATTTTACATCAAAGACATCAAGAAAATTTTAGGTATTTTATCAAGTGCAATTAGACAACAATAGATAGATTATTATAGATAATATTCCTAATTAAAATACTCTCACGGACAACTTACAAGCTAGGTACACAGAATTGTACCTTATTTTTCGTACCCCGTGCGTAAGTCGTGCATAATTAAACCGTAGGTAATTGCTCGTTCTCAGTCTATGGCTGGGAATGCCGCCTCCAATCCCATAATACAGGCTACTTTAAGCGATTTTCTGCTGGTCATTGAGTCAGAGCTTCATCAACTCAATACTTGTCGGTTAAGCT
>NZ_JAYGHC010000047.1:0-27117 GCF_034932285.1 Cronbergia sp. UHCC 0137 | reverse complement strand
GTTGGGTTGCGCTGTCGCTTAACCCAACCTACAAAAACTCTTAACTGATAAGTATTGCTCATCAACTGCATTCCTAGTCTTTGACTAGGGACGAGAATTGAATACTAAAGTTAAATTGTAGAAGTTAATTAAGCCTCATCAACTGCATTCCTAGCCAGAGACTAGAAACGAGACAAACACCCTTCTTATTCTTGCCTTTAAGATATACTCTACAATTTCTATGATTAAAAAGATTTGTATCTATCGTCTATAGTCTATCGTCTACAAGTGTGTTATATTAAATATGTCAATAAAAAAAGGGCAGTGCTGCAAACACTAACCCTTGTAGAGTAACGTAAACTTTACGTTGCTAACATTGACGCGATAAAAAACAGACTACTGATAAGCTGTTGTTAGTATACTGAAAATAGCAATTGACTATTTTTTCAGTATTTCTAGTATAGCCAATACGTCCTTGGCTAACAAATCAGCACTGGGTAAGGCGTAAGCTATTACCGCAGCAAAAAGCAAAGCCAATAACAATGTTATTTGCATTTTATTCATTCTTAGTTCTCCTTGATTTATGAATGAATACACAATCTAAATATCTATAACGTCCAGATAATTTTATCAGGGCGTGGTTTTTATTGAGTATTCATTCATTAAGTGTAGCACAAAAATATTAATTTCCTTACCAGTATCATTATTACAGTTTGTTGAAAACTACAAAATTATCAAAGGGTGCAAATCTAGTTCTCAAGTAATAGAGTTAGTATTAGATTTATTGCGATATCGAGAATTAGAACAAGCATATCGATAAATTTCAGCAGAAATTAACCAAAATTGGGAATTAACAATTGAGGATGGGTTAATATAGCTACTAACTCAACTTGCTAGTTATTTAGTTGGGGCTGGTAATTGGGTAATTGGTGATAAAATCTCAGTTTTCATCCTTTAATCCTGGACATCCTGATATGGCTGCGCTATCAGACAGTGTACCTGACTAGCAATACAGCTTTTAAATTACATCTCTATTGAGAGTGAATGACGATTTTGTGAGATGAACTATGAATAGCGTCACCTTAAATTTAGATCCAGTTATTCGCCTGACAGATGAACAGTTTTACAAACTCTGTATGGCGAACAAAGATGTAAGCTTAGAACTAAATGCACAAGGAGAATTAATTATTGTGCCACCAGTAGGAGGAGAAAGCGGCCGTAGTGAATCTGATTTAAATTTTAAAGTCAGTCTTTGGAATTACCAAACTAAATTAGGAATAGTATTTAGTTCCTCAACCATATTCCGACTTCCCAATGGTGCAAAACGTTCACCTGATGTTGCTTGGATAAAACTAGAACGCTGGGAAGCACTAACAGCAGAAGAACGGGAAAAATTTCCCCCACTCACACCAGATTTTATCATTGAACTGAGATCAAAATCAGATAGATTGAAAACTCTGCAAGAAAAAATGCAAGAATATATAGATAATGATTTGCGTTTGGGTTGGTTAATTAATCCCCAAGATAAAGAAGTAGAAATTTACCGACTAGGAAAACCTGTAGAAATTGTCCAACTTCCTGCTGTACTTTTTGGGGAAGAGGTATTACCAGGGTTTGAATTACAAATTTGAACCCCACATTAAAGCCAACTGATTATTAGATAAAACATTTGGTTGGGTTACGCGGTGCTTAACCCAACCTGCAATTGTAATTTTAATTCTCCAACATTTCCATAAATTCTTCTACTGTTATTCCTGCTTTAGAAATAAGACTGCGTAAAGTACCCCGCGCTACTTGATTATGATTAGGTATAGAAAGAGTAGCAGGATGTCCATCTTTTGTCATAATAATATGACTTCCGCGTTGACGAGAAACTTCCCAGCCAAGTTTTGTAAAAGTTTTAATAACCTCCGCAGGTTTTAATATTGGTACAGATGGCATTATATATACACTTCCACTTCACGAGTTATTACTGTTAAAGGCATACCTTTTTCTAACCTAACTTCTAAACATTCCCTAATAGCTTCTTGAATGTTTTCCTGTGCTTCTGCTTCAGTTATTCCTTGACTAACACAACCAGGAATAGAGTGACATTCAGCAATAAACATCCCATCTTCATCTTGAAACATAGTAATGATAAATTTCATGATGTTTTTATTTTATTGATCAATTTAATTTTACTGTAAATGTGTTGGGTTGCGCGTTGCTTAACCCAACCTACAATTACTACAATTCCTAAATTAGGAATAGTATTTAGTTCCTCAACCATATTCCGACTTATAGATAATGATTTGCGTTTGGGTTGGTTAATTAATCCCCAAGATAAAGAAGTAGAAATTTACCGACTAGGAAAACCTGTAGAAATTGTCCAACTTCCTGCTGTACTTTTTGGAGAAGAGGTATTACCAGGCTTTGAATTACAATACCAATTCCCATTCAAGTGAGTTACAAGATAAACGCAGATAATTTTGTATTTAGAAAAACAAACAAGAAGGAAATATTGACTTCCCAGGTCTTACCCAACCTTGTGAAGAACCTTTCCCAGATGTTAACGTCTACAAGTTGACGTAGTACACAGAGTGCATAAACCATGAAGCGTAGACACAAACAAGGCTGGCAAAAATCAATCATTAGCCTTGGCTTAATTGCCACCTTTGCCCCCTATTCTGCCATTGCTACCCCACCCAGAAACCCAGATAAAACCGTCAACTGTGAGATTTTGGTTGTAGGTGGGGGACTCTCTGGTGCTGCAACAGTTTACGAGGGATTACTGGCCGGAAAAACGGTTTGCTTAACGGAAATTACCGATTGGTTAGGTGGACAAATCTCCTCTCAAGGCACATCTGCGTTAGACGAAAGACCTACCCAACGTAAACGCCAATTCTATTCTCGCGGATATTTGGAATTGCGCGATCGCATTCAACGCAAATATGGCAAACTCAACCCCGGTGACTGTTGGGTAAGTGACTCTTGCTTCCTTCCCGCAGATGCCCATACCATTATCGACGAAATGCTCAAAGATGCCGAAAAGCGCGGTAAGGGCAAATTACAATGGTTTCCTAACACCGTGATCAAAGACCTAGAAATAAGTCCAGATGGCAAAATTATTAACAACGCCATAGCCATTCAACATCAACCTGCAAAAAACGCCCCTCCCCTCAATACCTTTCCCCTATCTCAAACCATTGAAGACGCTTATCAGTACGAAAATTCAGCCAAATTTAACAAAACCATTATCCGTTTTATTCCCAAAAAATCCCAGTGGTATGTTGTAGACGCAAGCGAAACCGGAGAAATTGTCGGCTTAACTGACGTTCCTTACCGACTAGGTATCGATCCTCGCACCCATTTAGAACCATCTGCTTCCACCACCACCAACAACCCCTATTGTACCCAAGGCTTCACTTACACCTTTGCAATGGAATCCACCAAGGAACACCAACAGCAAACAATGCCGCCATTTTATTTACAATATTCCCCTTATTTCAGTTATGAATTACAAAGACTAGCAAATTTCGATTTAGTTTTCACCTATCGACGGATTTGGAGTCCCACAAAAGGAGAACCCGCAAAATTTGGTGGGATTAATTTTTCTAAACCCACACCGGGGGATATCTCCATGCAAAACTGGACTTGGGGTAACGACTACCGCCCCGGAACAGCTAAAGATAATTTAGTATATACCCGTCAACAACTACAAGCCACTGGTCAGCTACAACCCGGAGGTTGGAAAGGAGGACTACGAACGGAAACCTTCCGAAAAGGTGAAGAACACGCCCTATCTTATTTTTACTGGTTATATGGGGGAACGACAGACTCCCAATTAGGTAAAGGAGTGAAGAAACCACAAACAAATATCCGCTTTTTGGCTGGTTTAAATTCCCCAATGGGGACAGCGCATGGTTTATCGAAATATCCCTATATGCGTGAAGGAAGACGGATTATTGGCCGTCCCAGTTGGGGACATTCAAATGGTTTTACTATTTGGGAAATTGATATATCTCGCCGCAATTATCAAGATGAATATTACCGCAAAACCCTCTCACCTTATATGTATCGTCAGTTAAAAGCGGCAATAGCAGGTTTAGAAGCTACATCAGTGATTAGAGGAGAAATTCCCTTGGGTGAAGTTTTACGCCGCAAGCGATCGACAATTTTCTCTGATGCTGTGGGTATTGGCCATTATGCCATAGATTTTCATCCTTGTATGCTCAAAAGTCCACCAGAAGCGCCCGGTAATAAGGAATTTCCAGGAGAAAGACGCGGTGCTGGACAGGCTTATCCTTTCCAAATCACTCTCAGGGCAATGATTCCCCAAAAAATTGATAATTTATTGGTGGGGGGTAAAAGTATTGCCACCAGTCACATTGCTGCTGCTGCCTATCGTGTACATTCTTTTGAATGGTCTGCTGGTGCGGCTGCGGGTACTGTGGCTGCTTTTAGTCTCAATGAAGGCATAGCACCCTACCAATTAGTCGATGATTTCCCTAAACCAGAACCACAATTAGAAGTTCTCCAAAGACTGTTGGAGAAAAATGGCAACCCGACAGCTTTCCCTGATACGTCGATTTTTAACGAAAGTTGGGATGATTGGCGGTAAAAATTTGAGTTTTGTAGAAAGGTATTTTGTCAAGAAGTTTTTGTAGAGACGTTCCATGGAACGTCTCTACATATTGAAAATTTCCCTGTATTCACCCAAAATCCAAAATTGATTTTAGGACTTACGCACTGTACAAAATGTAGATGATATGTATAAACGTAGGGTGCGTCAGACAGAATAATTTAGGCTAAAATCACTAACTTTCAGATTCTGACGCACCTGACTTCATCTAAATCAGTGCGGTGCGTCAGATCCAAAAAATCTGTTGTTTCCTAAATTATCGGGTCTGACGCACCCTACAAGAGATAAAATCTATCATCCCTATGTAATAGATTTTTACAAAACTCGCAATAAACTAGGAATACTATTTATTGCTTCTAAAGTTTGGATTTCTGCTAAAGCTTGTCTAAAGTCCCCTTCTTGAACATCGTGGGTAACAACGACAATTTCGGCTAGTCCTCCCTGAAAGCCGGTTTGGACGACTGACTCTAAACTAACGCCATATTTACCAAAGCAAGTACCCAATTTACCTATAACTCCCGGATGATCTTCGGTGAGAAAACGGGCATAAAATCGAGTATTCAGTTCAGAAATGGGCGCAATTTGACAATAATGCTGGTGTACACAAGCTAACAGGGGATTGGTTTTGGCTGTCTGAGTTTGTAGAGTTGCGACTAAATTTAAGATATCTGATGTCACCGCACTAGCAGTTGGACCAGCACCCGCACCCGCACCAAAAAACATTACCTGACCAATGGGTTCTCCTTCTACGAGAATGGCGTTGTATACTCCGTTTACACTAGCTAAGGGATGGCTTTGAGGAATCAGGGTAGGATGAACTCTCACTGATAGTTGGGTGTTTTCGTTAGTGCTCCGCGCAATCGCTAATAATTTAATCACAAATCCCAACTTAGCTGCATAACCAATATCTGTTTTAGTTACTTGACGAATACCTTCACAATAGACATCTTGCAGGTTAATTCGTCCCCCAAAGGCTAAAGATGCCAAAATCGCTATTTTATCGGCTGCATCTAAACCATCAATATCGGCGGTTGGATCAGCTTCAGCATAGCCTAATTTTTGGGCATCGGCTAAAACATCATTAAATTCACTACCCTCCGTTTGCATCCTGGTGAGGATGTAGTTGGTTGTGCCGTTAATAATACCTGTTACAGCCTGAATACGGTTAACGCTGAGGGATTGCTTGAGGGGTTGAATCACGGGGATACCCCCACCTACAGCCGCTTCTAGCATCACATACACCCCGGCTTGATTGGCGGCTGTAAATATTTCTTCACCAAATCGGGAAATCACGGCTTTGTTAGCGGTAACTACGTGTTTACCATTTTTAATGGCTGCGAGAATTAATGTTCTGGCTGGTTCTAATCCACCAATTAATTCTACAATGATATCCACGGCTGGATCGTTAACGATCGCTGTTAAGTCTGTGGTGATAATTTCCGGTGATAATTCTACATTACGGGATTTAGAGAGCGATCGCACTCCCACCCGATATATTTCTACTTCCTCTAACAGAGGATTACGTCCTACCACGTCTTGTAACAATTGCACAGTACCAGTTCCCACTGTGCCTAATCCTAATATTCCTAATTTTACACCCACAATTTTGCACCCAAATGATTTTTAAATATTGAGCAGTCACTCACAACCTAAAACTCTCATTTTTAGTTATAGCAGGAGTTACGAGTAAAACCTTAACATCATTAATGTTGTTGGGGCTATGGTATAAAATTGTCTGAATCAGGATATCCAGGATTTGAGGATTTTCAGGATTATTTTTCTTTTAAAAGTATATACTCTCCATTTTATGAACTGCTAAAAATAAATTATCAAAGCATTAGATTAGGATGATAGATTTTATCTCTTGTAGGGTGCGTCAGACCCGATAATTTAGGAAACAACAGATTTTTTGTATCTGACGCACCGCTATTATCAATCATGTAACCGCTACTTTATTCCCAGGGTAAGATTACATATCTTCCTTTTTCTACGGGACGCTAGGTGAACACTTTAGCGATACGCGGTTCATTTAATCCATATTCTTTTAGTGGGAAGAGAATAAGTAATGAGACAGAAACATGGTTAAACCCCCGATGGCTTTAGCCCTTGTATTCATATCATCAAATCTAGGGTAATATTATTTTTGTAATTACAAATTAAATAGATGAAAAATGAGTGGTAAACACCATACTATTTTTCAATGGGTTTAATCTATCTACCGGAGGATTTTAAGGAGAATCTAAATGAATAAATGTTATGGATGAACAATAAAAAAATTAGAAAAATCTGCCAATTTGGCAACCATCATCTGATGAGAGAAGTTAAATTAAATTAGACAAGCGAAAGGAACGAAGTTGTTAAAAAGGTTACTAAATTATCAACTTACTCTTTTAAAGGTTGTCTCAAAAATTAATAGGTTTAGCATTTGCTGCAATAGGAATGTTTAATTTTAGGCGTTGTCGTTAACCTGCAAATTACCCCCCTAATTAACGACTAACATCTATAAATGTTCCTTAACGCTTCAGCAGCAAATAGTAGAGTGGGAGAGTAAAGGCGCTTGGTAATGCCTACTCCCACTCTCTTTTTTTGGCAACAGATGATTAAGTATCAAACTTTAATAAACCAGTTTTTTCGGTACATTAAAACAGCGACACCAAACCAAAATAAGGCTGTGACTAATCCAAAGATTAGAGAACCGTTGAGAGTTCCAGCCCAGGAAGCAAAAATATTCTGGTAAATCCAATTGTAGGTACTGATAGCGTTTTCTCCTGTGCCAATAGTGGTTTTGGCTAGGATTTTAATTAGCAAAACTGATGCAACAAAAAGAGCGATCGCATTCAACCCTATCATCTCCCAGGGCTTACTCCAGCGTTTAATTAACCTGACTTCAATTAGTTCATAGCAGCTTGCTAATAATAATAATGCCCAGCCAGATGTAAATAAAACGTAAGAACTGGTCCAGAGTTTTTTGTTAATGGGAAATGCTACATCCCAAATTAAAGCAATCACTAAACAACTCAAACCGAACAAAACTAAATCCATGCTGGTGGTTGAAGTTGCTTGTTTTTTACCTTTAATCCACATTCCAGTTAAATAACCAGCAAGGACAGAAACTATGGCGGGAATTGTGCTGAAAAGCCCCTCTGGATCTCCCAGAAAGTTATAATTATCGCCTTTATACAAATGTATTTTAGGAATAATTAAACGGTCAAAATAAGCACCAAAATTACCTTCTCTTGTCAAAACTCCTGCGCCATAACCGGGAACGGGAACGTACATCATTATTAACCAATAGCTAATAAGTAAGAAAGCTGCTAGTATCCATTGACCTTTGGGTGGTAATTTCAAAACTGCTAAAGATGTCAGTAAGTAAGTTAAACTAATGCGCTGCAACACTCCCATCAAACGGATACTACTTAAATCAAAAGTCCAAACACCTTTATTCCAAAAACCGTTGAGTAGTAACCCCAAAATAAACAAAATGGCGGCGCGGCGAAAGATGCGTAAGTAAACAGCTTTGGTGGGTTTATTCTCTTTGGTATACTTGGAAAGAGAGAAGGTCATCGCCACACCGACAATGAACAAAAAGAAGGGAAATACTAAATCAGTGGGTGTACAACCATTCCACGCAGCATGATCTAAGGGGGGATATTTATCTTCTGCAACTCCTACCATGTTGAGAAGAATCATTGCTGCAATGGTGATACCACGAAAAACATCTAATGAAGTCAGGCGCATCGGCAGAATAGTATTTGGGATGACTATTTAGACTATCCTGACCGTTGATATTGTGCAATAAAAAATCTCAAAAAATAACTTTTTCCTTGGTCAAGAGAGAGAAAATTTTTGAGGGCGTTGTATACTTGAAGTATGAATTTATATGTAGAGACGTTCCATATAAAGTTTCTACAATGGTTCTCGCATGATTAGACATCTCTGGTAATTAAATGTGCATAACCTGAAACCGTTGTAGGGACAATTCATGAATTGTCCCTACGATAATTTTCACTCCATGTCTATTATTAAATTGAATAGTACAGTGGAAAAGATTTTGCATCTTTGGGCTTGACATAAACCCGTTCTTGTGGTTCTAAGTTTAATTCATCGAAGCGATCGCGCGTTAAATGTGCCATTACCATTTGTCCATCATCTAAGGTTAATTCCACCTGAATTTCCCAACCTAAATGGATTAAGCGATTAACGATCGCTGGTGTTGTAGTACCATTATTTACTTTTTCTATAATTACATCTTGGGGGCGCAAAAACACTTCTGGGTTAACTGAGTCAAAACCGCTACTTTGGAATATTTTAGAAGAACTGGGTAAAACGTTGACTGGGCCAATAAAACTCATGACAAAGGCTGAAGCAGGACGATCATAGATTTCTGCTGGTGTTCCTACCTGTTCCACTTTACCTTGATTCATCACCACGATTTCGTCGGAGACTTCCATTGCTTCTTCTTGGTCGTGGGTAACGAAAACTGTGGTAACATGAACCTCATCATGTAAACGACGCAACCAAGCCCGTAAGTCTTTCCTGACTTTGGCATCTAGCGCGCCGAAGGGTTCATCTAATAATAATACATTGGGTTCTACTGCCAGCGCCCTCGCTAAGGCTACTCTTTGCCTTTGTCCACCAGAAAGTTGTGAAGGATAGCGATCGCCCAACCCACTCAATTGTACCAATTCTAATAACTGATCTACTCGTCCCTTAATTTTCTTTTGGGGAGTTTTCCGAATTTCTAACCCAAATGCTATATTCTGTCGCACCGTTAAATGCTTAAATAGGGCATAGTGCTGAAACACAAACCCAATATTTCGCTCTTGTACGCTTTGATATGTGGCATCTTTACCAGTTAAGAAAATTTTGCCGCTATCTGGCATTTCTAAACCGGAAATTAACCGCAATAGTGTAGACTTACCAGAACCGGAAGGGCCTAGTAAAGCCACCAGCGAACCACTTTTAATTTCTAGATTTACCTGATCAACTGCGTGGAAACTGCCAAACTGCTTAGAGACATTTTCAACTACTATACCCACTGGTTCTATACCCCTATCACTAATCTACGGTTTACAAGTCGGATTACCGTGTTTTTATTTATATCACAACTAAGTCATGTTTAGATAGGGCTTTTTTCAAAAATTCAACATCATTGCTATGGATTACAGAAATATTTACACATTAGCTCTAACGCTAGAGTGGATACCCACCCACCTAATGCCCTCGCTCCAATTCAATACCTAAACAAGTATTAAGTTGTCTTGCCAAAACCGTGACGTGGGGAAATTGAATCATGGTGTGGTGATTACCAGGAACCTTGTATATCTCCAATTTGGGTAGTATTTCCCTACTCCACCCATTGCGCGAAAATAACCACAGTGGTATTTTTTTACCTTCCACACCATAGAAAAGTACAACACGAGCGTCATAGGGAGAAAATTGATAGAGAGATGGGGAAGATATGCTCTCCAAATCAGATTCTCCTTCTTTTGATGACACTGGCTGAGATGAAGTCTGCACCAGCCCCAGTCGGCGTAAAATTCTCAATCCTTTTTGTCTCAGATAATCTAGACGCTTTTCTTTGTTGGACTTTTTGAAATTAGACAAAATCCAACTGCTATTAGATAGTAGATTTTGCCAGTAATTGTAAAGTAGGTAAAGAAAATGAGTTCCTGGGCGATCAAAAATTACTAATAAATCTACTGTTTTGCCTTGTGCTTGAAGCTGTTGACTAATTTCGTAAGCAACAAAAGTTCCATAAGAATAACCACCAATGGAATAAGATCCGTGAGGCTGAACTTTCAAAATATCTTCCAGATGGCGAGCGGCTAAAGCTTTAATTGAGTAAGCATTATCACCACCAAAAACGGTATACCCTGATTCTAGCAAGTAGAAAGGATATTCTAAACAATTTGCTAAAGGAAGAGCCTCG
Source organism: Cronbergia sp. UHCC 0137 (assembly GCF_034932285.1). NCBI lineage: Bacteria > Bacillati > Cyanobacteriota > Cyanophyceae > Nostocales > Nostocaceae > Cronbergia > Cronbergia sp. UHCC 0137. The sequence goes on along the minus strand of NZ_JAYGHC010000047.1, from coordinate 16,585 downwards.
TTATAACTATTAGCGCAGTAAAAGAAAGGTTTTTTTAAATTATCTCCAGATTGGATTTTTACCATGAAAGAGTACGGATGAAGTTGTTCTCCTTGACGACCCACAGTAATGGCTAAGAGACTCCGTTCTTGCTCTTGAGAAAGTTGGTATTTGGGAGTGTTGGCATGAGAGGGAGGTGTGTTATTCGCTTCCTTTATGGGAGGGTTGTCTGAAATATTTTCATTTTCAAGATAATGGGCTAAATCAGCAATGGTCATTAACTCAAAAAGAGCCGTGATCGGGAGTGTTTTCCCTAGTATTGTTTCGACTTTAGCTATAAGACTGACTGTTGCTGAAGAATTACCACCAAGATCAAAAAAATTATCTTTAACTCCAATGGGCTTAACATTGAGTACCTGTTCCCAAATCGCTGTCAGTTGTTGTTCAATGCCATTTCGAGGTGGAACAAAAGTTCCTGTGATTAGATATTCAGAGTCGAGTACAGGAGGAGATTCTTGGAGAGATAAATTTCTAATTTTTGAGGGTATAGAAACATTAACAGTTGATTGAAACCAGCAACTTTGTCTTTCAAAGGGATAGCTTGGTAACGAAATTAATCGGTAATGATCTGCACTATAAATTAAGTTCCAATCAATGTTTTTATTTTCTAGCCATAAATGTCCTAGCTTGGTTAAAATTTTATGCCATAGTAAAGCATTACTCTCAGCAAGAGAAGAAATCTCATGAGGTTGAGTAATCGTAGTGATATTTTGAATAACAGATAAGGTATTAATCTCGCGCTGACGTTTGCTCACTTTTTGAGTCCAGACTTTTGAAGTTGTAGGAGATTGAAGAAAATTTTCTAAATTTTCCTGTAGTTGCTTGAGGGATGAAGCGATGGTAAAAAGACTATATTGAAAGCGCGATCGCCCTACATTCGCACTATAACAAACATTTCCTAGATCAATGTCTGGGTTTTGAGACAACCACACTAAGTAAAGTTTGACAAGGGTTTGCAAGGCGGTGTCGGTTTGAGCAGACAGAGTGAGTAGATGAAACGGTGCAGCGATAGGATGAATCGGCAGAGGTAATGGTGCTTCTTCTAATATTACATGAGTATTGGTTCCCCCAAAGCCAAAGGCACTCACCCCCATCCGCAGAGGTTTCTCTGTCTGGAGTAACGGCTCTAACGTTTGTTGTACCCTTAGTCCCAGTTTCTCAAACTCAACAGCAGGATTGGGTTGCTGGAAATGGAGTGTGGGGAAAAGCTGACGATGGCGGAGAGAGAGGATGACTTTGATCAAACCCGCCATACCAGATGCTGCTTCTGTATGACCAATATTGGTTTTGACTGAGCCAACCCGACAGGGGTTATCCGCTGAACGCTGCTTTCCCAAAACTTTACCAATGGCTTTGAGTTCTAAGGCATCGCCAATAGGGGTTCCGGTGGCGTGAGTTTCGATGTAACAAATGGTTGCAGGATCAACCCCCGCATTTTGATAAGCTTGTTGGAGTAACTCAACCTGTGCTTGCAGATTGGGTGCAGTTAAACTATTACTACGTCCGTTATTATTAATAGCACTGCCCTTGATAATGGCGTAAACGCGATCGCGATCCGCCTGTGCCTGAGAAAGCGGTTTCAACACCACCATCCCCACCCCCTCACCCCTAACATAGCCATCAGCACGAGCATCAAACACTTTACAACGATTATCCGCAGCAAGTAAGCCAGCATTCTCAAATTTTTCTGTCCCATTCTCCATTAAAATCAGATTAACTCCCCCGACTAAGGCTAAAGTAGATTCCCTTGTCCAGAGACTGTGACAAGCTCGATCTACCGCCACTAAAGCCGAAGAACAAGCCGTATCAACTGATATACTAATTCCTCTGAAGTCAAAGAAATAGGAAATCCGATTCGCAATCATTCCTCCCTGGTTTCCTGTACTCACATTCAGATGCTCAATTCCTTGATTACTAATTAATCGAGAGTAGTCATTACTTCCAATCCCGACAAAAACGCCTGTCCTACTTCCAGCCAAATTTTGAGGAACTTGACCTGCATCTTCTAGTGCTTCCCAAGCTATTTCCAATAGCAAACGATGTTGAGGATCAAGCATCGCTGCTTCCTGGGGAGAAATTTTAAAAAAATCAGCAGCAAATTGATCAATATTCTCTAAAAATCCTCCCCAAATTGAAGAACTAGACTGACTCGAATTTCGTGATGAGTTAGTTATTGCATCAACCCCATTCTTGACTAATTCCTGAAAGGATTCTATGTTTTCAGCTTTAGGAAAACGACCGCTTAACCCAATAATCGCAATTGCTTCTTGATTCATATTAACTCAAATATCTGCGTAAAAATCTAATTTTATGCTCGAATTAAAGAACCTCTGATCTATCAAAATCGAAGGAAATTGGAAGTTTAGTTAACCCTCTTATAATAATGCTTTTGTGTCGTTCAATTTTTTCTGCGTCAACTTTTAAATTAGAGAAACTTCTAATTAAAGTATTAATAGCAATCTCTGCTTGAATTCTTGCCAACCATCCCCCTAAACAATAGTGAATACCACCACCAAACGCTAGGGAGTATTGCTGACGTTCAAAGTCCAGATCATTAGGATGCTTAAATTGTGCTGGATCTCGATTAGCTGCACCAATACAAATCATTACAGTATCTCCTTTGGCAATTATAACGTTACTAACAATCGTTTCTTCCAGAGCAATTCTTGCCACCATTTGAATAGGACTATCATAACGGAGTAATTCTTCTATGACATTTTTTAATATAAATTTTCCTTGCTTAATTTGATTTAGCTTTTCATGATGTTCAATCAAGGCTAATATTCCATTACCAATTAGACTTTTAGTTGTTTCCTGACCTGCAACCATTAACATAATGCAGAGACCAACAATTTCATCAGAATCAAATTTATCTGTAAACTCTTGGTTGTTAATAAGTTCTCCTAATAAACCTTTTCTTTGATATTTTTTTTGTTTTTCAATTTCTAACAAAAAATACTCTTTTGCTTCCATAGCTACTTCATTTTGTTGTTGATAACGTTTCAAAGAAGCAGGTTGTTCAAGAATGAATAAGAGTTGATTAGACCAGTGAAGTAATTTTCTATAATCCTGGCAGGGTAAACCTAAAATGTGAGTAATAGTCATGGCAGGCAGAGGACTAGCTAAATCATCAATAATATCTATATGTCCTTTAATTTGGACTTTTGCGAGTAAATTGTCAACCCTAGCTTGAATTTCAGGATACATTGCTTCTATGGCAGTTGGGGAAAATGGCTTAGTGAATAATACTCTGAGACGATTATGATCAGGAGGTTCTAGGAAAAATAGCCATTTTTCAATAGTTTCAGAAAGGGTGTTTAAATCTCCCTTTTTGAGATAACGATTTTTTTGCTTGAGGCGTTTAGGTAAATCATCAACCCGGAAAGATGGACTATTTAAAATGGTTTTCGCGTCAGCGTAGCTGGTAATAATCCAGGTATTTAACAAGCTCTTATGAACTGGCTCATTTTGGCGGAGATATTCATAGGTTGGATAAGGATTTCGATGAAAATCTGGGCTAAAGGGGCTGAAATGAACTGATTTATCTTGTGTCATAGGGATTAATATCTACTAGAAAAAACCGCAGAAAATGGTTAATTTTTTACTTACTGATATGTTTATATAGCTGAAGAAGGGGTAAAGGCAACGGGTAATTTTCGCAATCCTCTTAAAGTAATTGTTTCGCGCCAATCAAGGGTATCAGTAGCTAACTGAATATTGGGTAATTTCTGAAGCATTGCATTAATTGCAATTTGTCCTTGAACTCTCGCCAAGAATGCTCCTAAGCAGAAATGAATTCCACCACCGAAAGGCAAGCTATAGTTTCTACGAGTAAAGTCTAGTTGGTCAGAGTTTGTAAACTGTTCTGAATCACGATTAGCTGCACCAATGCAAAGAATTACTTTATCCCCAATTTGAATCGTTTTATCTCCAATTTCCACATTTTCTGTTGCTAAACGCGCAATGACTTGGACTGGACTATCGTAGCGAAGTAACTCTTCAACTGCATTTTTAATCAAATCTGGGTTTTGCTTGAGTTCAGCTAATTTATCAGGATGTCTCAACAGCGCAACCATGGCATTTCCGGTTAAGCTTTTCGTAGTTTCTTGTCCAACAATTAGCAGCATGATGCAGAAGCCAATAATTTCATCTTGGGTAATGCTTCTATCTTCATCTCTGGCTGCAATTAGACGACTAATTAAACCATCATTGGGTTGTTTCTCTAAGCGTGTAATTATCTTAATGAGATAGTCTCTGGCTTCGATCGCCATCTGATTTTGCTTTTGATAGCCTTGTAAAGACATTGGTTGATCAAAAACAAAGAATAACTCATAGGACCAACGAACCAGTTTAGGGTAGTCTTCGGGTGGGAGTCCCAAGATATGAGTCACTGTCATGGCGGGGAGTGGACTGGCTAAGTCTTTGATGACATCCATTTGTCCTGTTGGTTGTACTTTTGCGAGTAGTTCATTCGCCATTGTCTGTATTTCAGTCCGCATCCCCTCTACAGTTACAGGAGAAAAAGCTTTACTCACCAGTCCTCGCAGACGGGTATGGTTGGGAGGTTCAAGGAAAAAGAGCCACTTATGAATGGTTTGAGCTAGGGGATCAAGATTGCCTTGTTTGAGGTAATGGCTTTTTTGGATCAGACGTTGGGGTAAATTATCTACTTGAAAACGAGCATCTTTCAAAATTGCTTCCACATCGGCATAGCGAGTAATGACCCAAGCCTTGAGAAAACTGTAGTGAATAGGGTCTTCTCGACGCAGATACTCATAGGTGGGATAAGGATTTTGATGAAATTTCAGTTGAAAAGGGTTAAAGCGGATAGCAGTTGTCATGGTTATTAGTTCTGGAATCTAAGTTTCAACTCAAGCTACAATAGGATCGCAGGGAGAAGTCATGGCTGCTAGAATCCGTCGTTTTCCTTGAAAAGGGTTTCGTCCATGAGCAACTAAAAGGTTATCGAGCATTAACACATCTCCTTTTTGCCAAGGGAACACGGTAGCTTCTTGCCATAACAGTTGATTAAGTTTCTGGATTATTTCTGGCTCTATTGAACTACCATCACCGTAGTAGGCATTAATGGGTAAATTTTCTTCACCTACCATTTTTTTGAGTAATTCCCCTGTCTTACCGTAAGCTGTGTAGTGAAATGTATTTATTTGAGCGTGCCAAATCCGTTCGCTCGTATCTGGATGGATAATCACGGCGGGACAGAATTGTTTGGTTCTCAAAACACCATTGTCCTTCCAGACAAACTCGCTACCACTTTGCTCTAGATAGGCTTCTATTTCATTTTGATCAGAAGTCTCAAAATGTTCCTGCCAGGATTTTCCCATGATCTCAGAACTTTTCTTAGGCATATTTTTGACATAGCAGACCCCTTTTTGGATAAAAGCATCCTGAATCTCAGGATCTAGCTTCTGATAAACTTGGCGACAGTCAACAATGGGAGTTTCCCCATCCTTTTCTGGGGGTGTTTCGCAAAAGAAGAAGATCCTTAGGGGAGGATGATGGGTATAGGAAAGTTCGTTGTGTAGATTAATAGTTTTGTGGCTGGCGTATGTGGTAGAAGTATAAACTAAGTTGTGAATGCGCGATCGCGGTGACTGTCCCTGGGTATATGGGACAAAATTGGAGTCAATCGCCTTGACAAATTGCTCAAACTCTGAAGCAGTCTCTAGGGGAAATCCGCGAAACAAAATTCCACCATATTTGAGGAGAGTTAGCTCTAACCAAGTTTGGTTCTCCGTTAACCATCTCCACAAAGCAGATGGGGTGCAAGCTCTTGTAAAATCCGGTTTAATGACCAGAGGTAGTTGCAGGTTAGGCGCAAAGAAAGAGGCATTCAAAGGAGCAGGACACTCTATGGTTTGGGAAGTTACGTTCATTGGTTTATCAAGATAAACAAAGAAAGGACTAAGACACTTCTGTACTTAGATATTCGGTCAAAGACTCAATATCTGTATATTCCCAAAAGAGAGTGGGTTCTAACTCACACTCCAGCCAAATTGCCAATTCTCCAGTGAGTTCCAGCGCCACGGAGGAATCTAAACTATAGTGAGCAAAAGATTTTTGAGGATCAATTTCGTCAGGGTCTAAACTAAGAACATCGGCTAACTTGGTAATCAGCCAATTTTGAATAGTGTCTGCGGTGGGTGTTGGATTTGTCATATCTGGCACTGGTGTTAAGGTTTCAGATAAATTAGGTTGCTGTTGCCATTTGTCAACTATATCAAGGGTTTGATTGAGAAATCCTTCTCTACAGGCGCGACGTTGGATTTTACCACTGGATGTTTTGGGAATGCTGGCGGTTTTGAGCAAAGCTACAGCATAAACTGACAAATCATGGTCAGTAGCTACCGCTTCCCTGATTGCGCTCATAATTTCATCCCGATCCATCTGACGCAGATAACTCCGTTCAACTTCTTGGGTAATGACTAATTTTTCGAGTCCATTGACATTGATGCTAAAGGCTGCTCCACAATCAGGACGTAAAGCGGGGTGAGACTGAGAAATAGTATATTCAATGTCTTGGGGATAATGATTGCGACCCCAGATAATGATCACATCTTTAATGCGTCCGGTGACAAATAACTCACCGTTGTGTAAAAAGCCTAAATCTCCAGTACGGAGAAATTTACTTGAGGGGGTTTCTGTGACCGATGCGCTAAATGTTTGTTGGTTGGCTTCTGTTTGATTCCAGTATCCCTGTGCCACACTTGGACTAGATACCCAGATTTCACCTACTTGGTTGTCTTCACAGAGAATCAGGGTTTCTGGATTCACAATGAGGATTTGGGTATCTAGCCACCCATGTCCACAACTGACGATTTTCTTAGCGTTTTGGCTAGTTGGTAAAGTTTGAACTACTTGGTTCTGTTCTAAGGCTTCTGCGTCAACCTCTAAAACAGTTAGCTCTTCATTGAGATTTACCCCCGTAATCATGAGGGTAGACTCTGCCATCCCATAGCAGGGATAGAAAAAGCGAGGCTGAAACCCCCAAGTAGTAAACTTTGTTGCAAATTGTGCTAGGGTTTCTGGACGAATTGGTTCTGCACCATTATAGGCGCTCAACCAACAGCTTATATCTAAACCTTGTTGTTGTTCAGCAGTGATTTTATTTACGCATAGTTCGTAGGCTAAGTTAGGACCACCACTATGGGTGGCGCGATAACTGGAAATTGCTTCAAGCCAACGAATCGGACTTTGTAAAAAAGCGGTGGGTGGCATTAATACCCCAAGACAACCCGTATACAGGGGTTCGAGAATCCCATCGACTAACCCCATATCGTGGTAATGAGGCAACCAACTCACCGATATACTATCTGGAGTTAGTTCAAAGGCGGTTTGGATGATTTGAAGATTATGGAGCAAATTGCTATGACTAATCATAACTCCTTTGGGAGTTCCGGTTGAGCCGGACGTGTATTGTAAAAAGGCGAGAGTATCGGGGGAAATATCGGGGGGATGCCAGTTTTGTAGTTGTGGGATGAGGTTATCTGTGGCAATCCAGTGAAGATTGGATAGCTCTGGAATCCCGTCTCGTTTGGTTTTAAACTGTGTCAAGAGAGAGGCTATGGTTAAGGCAAGGGTCGCTTGAGCATCTGCGGCGATCGCTTTGAGACGATGCAGAGATCGATTAGGACGGGGAGGATGGACTGGTACAGCGATAATGCCAGCATAGAGACAGCCAAGGAAAGCGGTAATGAAATCTAAACCCGCAGGATACACAAGCAAAGCTCGCTCCCCTGGTATTACGATATTTTGTAAATAAGCTGCAATTTTTTGAGCTTGTTGGTCAAGCTCCTCGTAGGTTAAATGAGCAGTTGCTGTTGTACCATTTTTGAGGAAGGTATAAGCTCGTTGCTGGGGTTGCTGGCGCGATCGCCCTTGAAGTAACTGGACTAAGTGAGATATTTCAAAAGTCATCATAGAGTAGAGAGTTAAAACTCTCAGCTTATTACCATAAAGTAAATCTATGACTTAAATAGCACAAAATATGGACAAATAATTACAGTGGCGAATTGTATCTTTTTTTGATTTTGGGAGACAATCTGTTCAACTTGTAACAGCGATCGCTATTTTTCCAACAGCCCGCTCACCTTGACTATACTCATGGGCAGCAGCTAATTCTTGTAAAGGATAGGTGCGATCGATCACAGTCCGCAACTTACCCGCTTCAATCAATTCTTTTAAATACAGCAAATCTTTAGTATTGGGTTTTTCTAACACAAATTTCGCTTTTTGACCAGGAAGAAATGTTGTTAAAAATATCTGCACCATCAATTCTAAACTAGGCAAAGTGGAAATATAAATTCCATTTGCTTGCAGCACTCGTTGGCATTGAGAAAATGATTTCTTCGCCACCGCATCAAATATAATATCGTAATGCACATTACCCTGGGTGAAATCTTGTTGCGTATAGTCAATTACAAAATCTGCACCCAGAGAATTAACTAAATCCAAATTTTTTGTACTGCAAACACCAGTCACCACAGCCCCCAAAGCCTTAGCGATTTGCACCGCAAACAATCCCACACCACCCGAAGCACCATTAATTAAGACCATTTGACCCGATTTGATATCACCCAAGTCTCGCAGGGCTTGGAGAGACGTTAACGCCGCTAACGGTACAGTGGCTGCTTCTTCGTAAGTCATATTTATGGGTTTAGGTGCAATCAAGTTTTTAGAGACAGCAGCGAATTCTGCATAAGCACCCCCAGGAAAGCTCGTACTGCCATAAATAGCATCTCCCGGTCGAAAGTACGTCACCTGAGGACCAACTTCCACCACTTCCCCAGCCACATCAAATCCCAAAACCATCGGAAATTTGTTGCCCGTTAACAAATTGAACATTCCCTGGCGAATTTTCCAATCAATCGGGTTAACACTACTCCCGTGGACTCTTACAAGTAATTGGTCAGGCTGGATTTGAGGTTGCACCATATCTTCATACTGTAACACCTCAGCAGCACCATAGCGACGGATCACAACAGCTTTCATCGCATTCCCCTCTTGTTTGTTATCCCCATTTTAGCAACGGTCTACCCGACCGGAATTTAATTATCCTGCCCCTAAGAGACTTCCAACTAAAAAACGGCAGGGGGCAGGGAGCAGGGGGCAGGGGGCAGAAAAGTCGCTTTGATTTAGTGAAATGTTCCCTAAATTAAAATAATTTCTCATTGAGAAACTAGATTTAATCACTAAAACAACCTAAAAACAAAACTTTTAAACATAGGACTTACGCAAAAAACCTTTCAAACTCTTATTTCTCCGTGTCCTCTGCGTCCTCTGCGGTTGGATATTCCGTAACTCCTAAAATAAAGTCTATTGCAAATAATCAGCATTAAGCTAGTATTAATCTAGAACTTATAATCCTCAAGTGAACAGCATTAGAACAGCAATTCGTACCATCAATAACTAAAAACTTAAAAAAATATGAATTGCATTTTTACCCCGAAAAAAATGATATGTTAGATACAGAATTGAATTTCGCATTATCTGGAGTAGTCCGAAGTATTCTGCTCCAGTTTTCCACCTCAAAACCCTTGCAAATAAACACTTTTAGCAGGAGTTGAGGTGAATTTGAGTACAGGCTAAAGTAGGTAAAAGTAAACTAAAATATTGCTCAATTCCTGACAGGTATTGAGTTTTAACCGAGTACAAAAAAATCCTGAACCCCAGTTCATAAATACTCGTACCCCAATGAAAAAATACTAGCGCCCCTACCCAAAAAAATATTTTTTAATTTAACTAATGCTTGCAAACATTAGATTTTTTGGCTTTGAGTGCAAACATAATAAATCCAATAAATTCTATCCTACTTATGCTATTGGCTGACTAAAAAACGGCTGCTATAAATCATTTATCGCCAATCACTTAACGCTCCTTAACAAAGTTAGAAGCCGAAAGTGAGTGGAGGGATGAGATAGCACCATGCCTGAAGTGAATCGAAGTCGCGGCTGTATACATAAAAGTCTACCCAAGACCGAAACGTTGACACACCCCAGCCGAACCCTAAACAATTGGATTTTAGATTTTGGATTAACCTCCAATTTTACTAAATCATCCAAAAAATGAGTATAAGACGCGACTTTAGTTCATCGGCATTGGAAGTAGCAACGGCATCTCCCACAGTGGCATTCTAGTCCACCGACCCTTGCGAAATTCAATGACACTACCGGCTACAAAACTCATCACCTCCGACCATCAGGAATCCATCATCACCCCAGCCAAATCTGGTAATTGTGGTTGCGACAGTAGCACTACCCCAGAAATGGACGAAAAGCTCATAGAACGCATCGCCAAGCATCCCTGCTACAGCGAAGAGGCTCATCACCATTATGCCAGAATGCACGTTGCTGTTGCACCAGCTTGTAATATTCAGTGCAACTATTGTAACCGCAAATATGACTGCGCTAATGAAAGCCGTCCTGGTGTAGTCAGTGAGTTGCTGACACCGGAAGAAGCTGCACATAAAGTGTTGGTAATTGCCGGGAAAATTCCCCAAATGACTGTTTTGGGGGTTGCAGGCCCTGGTGATCCATTGGCGAATCCTGAAAAAACTTTCCGTACCTTTGAATTGATTGCAGATAAAGCACCAGATATTAAACTGTGCTTATCTACCAATGGCTTGATGCTAACTGAATATGTAGACCGCATCAAACAATTAAATATAGATCACGTTACTATCACCCTTAATACCATTGACCCAGAAATAGGCGCGCAAATTTATTCTTGGGTTCATTACAAACGTAAGCGTTATAGAGGCGTGGAAGGGGCGAAGATTCTCTTAGAAAAGCAGTTGGAAGGATTGCAAGCTCTCAAGGAAGCTGATATTTTGTGTAAGGTCAACTCGGTGATGATTCCGGGGATTAATGACAAACACTTGGTAGAAGTCAACAAGGCGATTCGTGAAAGAGGAGCATTCTTACACAACATCATGCCGCTAATTTCTGCACCAGAACATGGTACACACTTTGGTTTAACAGGTCAACGGGGACCAACAGGTAAAGAACTCAAAGAAGTACAAGATAATTGCTCTGGTAATATGAAAATGATGCGCCACTGTCGTCAGTGTCGTGCCGATGCGGTAGGATTATTAGGAGAAGACCGTAGCCAAGAATTCACCAAAGACAAATTCTTGGAAATGTCCCCAGAATACAACTTGGAAACACGCCAAGAAGTTCACGAAGGAATTGAGAAATTTAGAGAAGAAATTAAGGCAGCTAAAGCAAAGGTGCAGACTGGTAAAACATCTGCCAATTCTCCCAAAATACTTGTTGCAGTAGCGACAAAAGGCGGCGGATTAGTTAACCAACACTTCGGTCATGCTAAGGAGTTCCAAGTTTACGAAGTGGATGGTAAGGAAGTAAAATTTGTCAGCCACCGGAAAATAGACCAATATTGTCAAGGTGGTTACAGCGAAGAAGCTACCGCAGATAATATCATGAAAGCGATCGCAGACTGTAAAGCAGTTTTAGTCTCGAAGATTGGTAACTGTCCCAAAGAGAAACTGCACGAAGCGGGAATCCAAACTGTTGAAGCTTACGACGTAATTGAAAAAGTCGCCTTGGAATTTTACGAGCAATATGTAACGGCTAATTGGTAATGGGTAATTGGTAATGGGTAATATTTTTCCAATCATCTACCCAATGATTAATCACTAATCACCTTTTTTCCAATCACCTATTACCTATTACCAATCACCAATTAGGAGAATAATCATGGCTTACAAAATTACTAGCCAGTGTATTTCCTGTCATCTTTGTAAATCTGTTTGTCCGACTGGTGCAATTAAAGAAACTAACGGCAATCATTGGATTGATTCTGAACTTTGTAACAACTGCGTTGGCAGCATTCACACTGTACCTCAATGTAAGGCTGGTTGTCCTACTGTTCATGGTTGCGTTAAACAACCTGGTGATTATTGGGAAGGTTGGTTTGCTAATTATAATCGGGTTCTTGCTAAATTAACCAATAAGCAAGATTACTGGGAACGTTGGCGGAATACTTATTCTCAAAAGTTCTCGGAACAACTACAAAAACAACAGCCTCAAGGAGCAGTTTAGGGAAAGATTACAGCAGTTTTCAGTTTTTGTTTCATGCAAAGACACAAAGGAAGAAATAGATGAAAGTTGCTGTAATTTTATCTCCCTGACATTCTCTCTTACTCAGAATATTTTATGGAAACTATGCAGAAAAATTGCATCTATCTTGATAATAATGCTACAACTAAAGTAGACCCTGAAGTTGTTAAGGCGATGTTGCCTTATTTGACTGATTTTTATGGCAACCCCTCTAGTATGCATAGTTTTGGCGGACAACTGGGTAAGGGTGTCAAAATAGCTAGAGAACAAGTTGCGGCTTTGTTGGGTGCTGAGGAGTCGGAAATCGTCTTTACCAGTTGCGGAACTGAGGGAGATAACGCTGCTATTCGTGCTGCATTATTAGCTCAACCAGAAAAGCGTCACATTATCACTACTCAAGTTGAACACCCAGCGGTTTTAAATGTCTGCAAACAACTGGAAACCCAAGGTTACACTGTTACCTATCTTTCGGTGAATGGTCAAGGACAATTGGATCTAGATGAACTAGAGGCTTCTTTGACTGGTAACACTGCTTTGGTGAGTGTGATGTATGCCAATAATGAAACCGGCACGATCTTTCCTATTGAAGAGATTGGTGCTAGAGTTAAGGAATACGGCGCTCTCTTCCATGTCGATGCTGTGCAAGCGGTGGGTAAGTTACCCTTGAATATGAAGACCAGTACGGTAGATATGTTAACTATATCTGGTCATAAGATTCACGCACCCAAGGGAATTGGGGTTTTGTATGTGCGTCGTGGGGTGAGGTTTCGTCCTTTTTTACTTGGTGGACATCAAGAACGGGGACGCAGAGCAGGAACAGAAAATGTTCCAGGAATTATTGCTCTGGGTAAAGCCGCAGAATTGGAAATGCTACATTTGGAAAAGGCTACCATAAGAGAAAGACGGTTGCGCGATCGATTGGAACAATCTCTTTTGGCTAAAATTCCCGACTGTGTAGTTAATGGTGATATTAAACATAGATTACCAAATACCACAAATATCGGTTTTAAATATATTGAAGGTGAAGCAATTTTGCTCTCTTTAAATAAATACGGTATTTGTGCTTCTTCTGGTTCTGCTTGTACTTCTGGCTCTCTTGAACCTTCTCATGTTTTACGAGCTATGGGTTTACCCTACACTACTTTACATGGTTCAATTCGCTTCAGTCTTTGTCGCTACACCACAGAAGCAGAAATTGATCAAGTAATAGCTGTAATGCCAGATATTGTTGAACGTCTCCGCGCTTTATCTCCCTTCAAAAATGATGAAGCAGGTTGGTTACAACAGCAAGAACAAACTCTAGTGAATCGGTAGATTAGGTGATAAGTAAAATTCCCCTAAATCTTGACAGGGTTTAGCATTGCTAAACCCCTACCCAATCCTCAATTAGTTCTTATAATCCAAAATCTAAAATCCAAAATCCAGAATCAATTATGTGGGACTACACAGATAAAGTATTAGAGTTGTTTTACGATCCCAAAAATCAGGGAGTTATTGAAGAAACGGGTGAATTTGGAGTTAAGGTTGCAACTGGAGAGATAGGCAGTATTGCTTGTGGTGATGCTCTCAGATTGCACTTAAAAGTAGAAGTTGCTACAGATACAATTCTCGATGCTCGCTTTCAAACCTTTGGTTGTACGAGTGCGATCGCTTCTTCTAGTGCTTTGACTGAAATGGTTAAAGGTTTAACTTTAGATGAAGCCTTAAAAGTTACCAATAAAGAGATTGCAGATTATTTGGGTGGCTTGCCAGAAGCAAAAATGCACTGCTCGGTTATGGGTCAAGAAGCTTTAGAAGCTGCTATCTATAACTATCGAGGTATTCCTCTCGCTACCCATGATGACGATGATGAAGGTGCTTTAATTTGTAGCTGCTTTGGTATTAGTGAATCTAAGATTCGCAGAGTAATTGTTGAAAATAATCTCACCAGTGCGGAGCAGGTAACAAATTATGTAAAAGCTGGTGGCGGATGCGGTTCTTGTTTAGCGAATATTGATGATATAATAAGAAGTGTAGAGCAAGAAACCGCTAAAACAAATCTCAACAAACCCGGCGTGAGAGCTACTACAGAAAATTCTAATTCAGAGCTAAAAAGACCATTAACCAATGTTCAAAAGATTGCTCTGATTCAAAAAGTATTAGATGAAGAAGTCCGACCGGTATTAATTGCCGACGGTGGAGATGTAGAACTATATGATGTCGATGGCGTTAGCGAAGCGGGACGGGACGTACTTCGCGTTAAAGTCATTCTTCAAGGGGCTTGTGGTTCATGCTCTAGTAGTACAGCTACTTTGAAGGTGGCAATTGAAGCAAGATTGCGCGATCGCATCAGCAAAGAAATTATTGTCGAAGCAGTTTAATTAACCAACAACGCTACAGGTAAAAAGTATGCACTCAACACTAATTTTATGTTTGGTAGAGCGTTCGCCTCCATAGGAACGTTCTACACACGCTCACTGCCGTAGATAAATTGGCGTGAGAAGTAAAAGACCAACTAAACAACTAATTCTAGGAAAACAAGAACCATGACTGACGAAAAAATCAGACAAATAGCATTCTACGGCAAGGGCGGTATCGGTAAATCTACCACTTCTCAAAACACCCTCGCAGCTATGGCTGAAATGGGTCAACGCATCATGATCGTAGGTTGCGACCCTAAGGCTGACTCTACTCGTTTTAACAATATGGACACCTCTCACAGCCACTGAGATTTACGCTTACCGCGAACTCCTGTAATATAGATTATCGTCGGTACTAGATAACGACAGCTATGAACCCTATTTTGCAACAAATTCAACACCATGCTGCCGCTCTACCGATATCATCCCAAGCGGAGTTACTGAATTATGCTGTTTACTTAGAACAAAAAGCACGATAAAAAACGCCTATCACTTCAAACCAAACAAGGCGCGAAGGTTTGGCGCAAGCATTGGCGCAGGTGGTGGCATTAAATCCTTTTGTAGAAATTGCTGATCCAGTTGTTTGGCAGCGTGAACAAAGGCAAGATCGGGCTTTAACTTAGAGGTAGAACTATGCAGAATGAATTGATTTATACGATGACCGAAAACTTTGAAGGTCATGCTCAAGAAACCGAAAACGGTATTGAGTATTGGCTGGCACGGGATTTACAGCACTTGCTGGGATATGCAAAGTGGGACAATTTTTTAAATGTGATTTCTAAGGCGAAAACTGCCTGTGACGTTTCTGGTCACTCAATCGCTGACCATTTTGCTGATGTCGGGAAAATGGTCGAACTTGGTTCGGGTAGCAGACGAGAGATTAGTGACATTATGCTGACCCGCTATGCCTGTTACCTCATTGCTCAAAATGGTGATCCCGCCAAGCCAGAGATTGCCTTTGCCCAAACCTACTTTGCGATGCAAACCCGCAAGGCAGAGTTGATTGAACAGCGAATGCTGGAAGCAGAACGGGTTTCGGCTCGTAAAAAACTCTCGAATACGGAAAAAGAACTGTCTGAGGTTATTTATGAGCAAACTGGGGGCAACAAAAACTTTGCCCTAATTCGCAGCAAAGGCGACCAAGCTTTATTTGGTAAAAGCACCCAAGCCATGAAAGCTCAATGGCGAGTTCCAGACAGTCGCCCCCTCGCGGACTTTGCCCCCACCATTATTTTAAAAGCCAAAGATTTTGCGACTGAAATCACTATTTACAATGCTCGCACCCAATCAATGAGCAGTGAACCACAAATATCTCAAGAACACGTCACTAATAATCAGGCGGTGCGGCAAACACTATTGGATCGGGGAATTCGCCCGGAAAGTCTGCCCCCTGCTGAAGATGTCAAAAAGGTAGAGCGCCGTCTAAGTTCGGCGGAGAAGACTGTAGGCAAGAATCCCGATGGGTTGGAAAGTAAATGAGCAGCCAAAGAAATATACCTAAGTTGCGCTTTCCTGAGTTTCGGGATACGGGAGAGTGGGAAATTAAAGAATTCTCAAAATATATCGTGTTGTATAGAGGCAGTTCTCCACGTCCAATTCAAAGTTACTTATCAAGTGATAGTAGTGGGGTAAATTGGATAAAGATTGGTGATACAAAATCTGCCAAAAACTTTATCATAAGCAAAGTTGAAGCGATCGCCGCCCTATCCCATGCAGATAAATTACAACTAGTACAGATAGTGTTAACACAACTAGCGCAGGAAGATAGTATTAAATTCGGACAAATACAGCAACCTACCCAGCCATTTAGTCCACGCTCGTTTTTTGGGGTTACTCACCAACCAAAGCAAGTCATTGACGACTACTTAACCAGTAATCGTGAAGGTTGGCTCTAATGGCTTACTTGATTGACACCAATATCATCATCTACAGATAATACTTTAGCTAAAGAAGTGGAGACCATGAAAACCAGTCAAAAAAAATCAGGTTGAAACTTTAAGAGCCAGACACAAAAATAATTTAGCGGGAATTAAATAATATGGAAAATCAAAC
>NZ_JAYGHC010000046.1:0-42137 GCF_034932285.1 Cronbergia sp. UHCC 0137 | reverse complement strand
TTGACAAATAATATAAGTTGCTATTTTAGTTAAAATAAAAGGTGCGTCAGAATCTAAACATTACTGATTTTAGCCTAAATTATTCTGTCTGACGCACCCTACAGACTATAAAATATCCTAGTAAACACAAATTCAAAATCTGATGCACCTTAACCCATAAATTTAACCAATTACAAGTTGCTATAATCAAAACAAACTAAAAAAAATCCTGATATGATCGCCATTCCCCAAGACCCACAAAAAATGACCGTCGAGGAATATCTCGCATGGGAACTTAACCAAGATATTCGCTACGAATACATCAATGGTGAAGTTTTTGCCATGACTGATGGGACAATTCCTCATAATGATATTGCTCTCAATCTTTACAGACCTCTATACTCTCATGTACATCCTCAAGGTTGTCGGGTCAATGTATCAGATGTAAAAGTGCAGGTTAGTCCTCAAAGCCCATATTTTTACCCTGATCTTATCGTTAGTTGTCACCCTGATGACCTCAACGCCCGCAAATTTATTCAAAATCCCAAATTAATTGTTGAAGTCCTTTCTCCTGGTACAATCAGTAAGGATAGAGGAGAAAAATTCACTTATTATCTAACAATCCCCACTTTGCAAGAATATATTTTGATTGATTCTGAAAAAATCTCCGTTGAACGTTACTGTCGGGGAGAGGGAAGAATGTGGCTTTATTATCCCTATAGGACTGGAGACATCATCAGTTTATCAAGTATTGAATTTGAATTTCCTATTGAAATGCTTTATGATGGTGTTGAATTATATTAAGAATAGGAGGAAGGAGTCAGGAGTCAGGAGGAAAATTAGAAGACTAGAAAAATAGTCTTAAATCCGGTCAAGTGATAGGTAAATGAACAGTTTCAACGCTTATTCCTTGCACCTCTTTAAACTCTTGATATATCTAAGTTTTAGCTTTATTAAGCAAGCCTGCATTAATCTGGCAACTTACGTTAATACAAGTGCGATCGCTATAATAATACAGTGTATATTTTGGGAATCTATGGAATCAGCAATAGGCGAAGAAATTATAGCCAATAATCTAAAACAATTTCTGCTAGTTTTGTCCGTTTCTTTAGGAGTAGCCACCTTACCGCAAGTATTTGGTTGGTTTCGTCAGATTCCCTATACTTTGTTATTGGTAGTTGTAGGATTGGGGTTAGCTATAGCTGATGTTCGTCTTGTAACCCTTTCACCTGGCTTGATTTTATTGATTTTTTTACCACCACTGTTATTTGAAGCTGCTTGGAACTTGCACTGGTCAGAATTAAAGCGGGATTGGTTGCCGATTTTATTGTATGCTGTATTTGGGGTATTGATTTCTATTATAGGAGTAGCGATCGCTCTTGATCAATTCGCCAATATTTCCCTACCCATAGCCTTACTCATAGCTGCTAGTTTATCAGCCACAGACCCGGTTTCCGTCACCGCGTTATTTCGGGAATTAGGGGTGGATAGTCGGCTTGTCACCTTAATGGAAGGGGAAAGCCTCTTTAATGATGGCATGGCCGTAGTCGCCTTTGGTTTTTTAGTCGCCTTACCTTTAGGAACCGTACAATTAGGATTACAACCAGTTTTAGTAGAACTTTTCACAGTTGTTGGTATCGGTTTAGGAGTGGGTTGTTTAATTGGTTTTAGTATTTCTTACCTAACCCAACGCTTCGATTTACCAATGGTGGAACAATCTTTAACTTTAGTATCTGCTTACGGAACTTACCTAATTAGCGAAGATTTAGGAGGTTCTGGAGTAATTGGAGTTGTCACCACAGGCTTAATTTTAGGGAACTTTGGTTCTCGCATAGGAATGAACCCCCGCACTCGAATTATTGTTTCCCAGTTTTGGGAATTTTTAGCATTTTTCGTCAATTCCATCGTCTTTTTATTGATTGGCGACCAAATCCGCTTTGCTAATTTAAGAGACAACCTGCAAATCATCATCATCACAGTTATAGCCATGATTTTGATTCGCGCAGTAGCTATATTCATCCTCAGCAGAATTAGTATTAGCCTGACCAAATCAGAAATTTCCTTACCGGAACAGACAATATTATGGTGGGGTGGTTTAAGAGGTTCAGTAGCGATCGCTCTAGCTTTAAGTGTACCCGACATTTTACCAGAACGAGAAGAAATTATTGCTATAGTTTTCGGTGTAGTTCTGTTTACACTCCTAGTTCAAGGCTTGACAATTAAACCGCTATTAGAAAAACTCAACCTATTAGGTGATACTAAATTACGAGAGAGTTATCTAGAATTAGTTGCCCGTGATGTCGCGTTAAGCCGAGTCCTTCAATACTTGCAAGCCGACCAACGCCCAGGAATTGACCAGGAATTTTATCGTTACCAAGAAACCCTAATCAAAGGTGAAATTACAGAACTGCAAATAAAAATCGAAAAACTACAAACCGAATATCCTAACCTTCAAAATACCACAATGGAACTATTTCGAGAAGAATTACTAGCGATCGAAGCAGACACCTACGCCGAATTTGTCAGGGCTGGAAGGTTAAATAAAGAACTTGCACCCATGTTACAACAAGTTTTACAACCAGGAAACGGACTGTAAAACCAATAACTTACATACTTAATCTGTAGTACCTGTAGGGTGTGTCAGACAGAATAATTGAGACTAAAGTGAGTAATATTAAAGTTCTGACGCACCGAAATGAATCTGTAGTACCTGTAGGGCGCGTCAGACAGAATAAGGGACTTCCAAAGAATAAATTATCTGGATTAACGAACCACAGAGGCGCAGAGAACACAGAGGAATGAGGGTTTGAGTGGTCACTGAGCTTGTCGAAGTGAGATTTTTTATTTTGATTCTACAGATTAAATAGGCGGTTAGAAACCGCATCTACACAGACATGGCCACCTCCGTGGGTTTCAAATCCTCAATTTTTTCTGAGTCCGCGCAGGCGGACTTTGTTTGTGTAGCCGCGACTTCCAGTCGCCCAGGCTTAAACCATATTACGATACACCCAACTTATTCAACTCAACAGCCCGTCGTCGTGGTACATCATAAACCATAAAATCATGAGCCATATCCGTCTTAGGGAAGATAGCGCGGGCTTCCCGCAATAAATCCTTCAACTCAATCGCATTACCTGGAGCGTAACGAGGACTAAAATGAGTCATAATTAAACGACGTACCCCCGCAGCATAAGCCGTTTGTGCAGCCATAGTTGTTGTCGAGTGCAAACGCTGAAAAGCCATTTCTGCATCTTGGTGGGCAAAAGTCGCCTCATGAATTAGTACATCTGCATCTTCAGCCAATTGCACCGCCCCATCACAATATATAGTATCTGTACAGTAGGCAATCTTCCGCCCAATTTCCGTTGGTCCACATAATTCTCGACCATCAATTACCCGCCCGTCTTCCAGCGTCACAGTTTCCCCCCGCTTCAGTTGACCATAAATCGGACCAGAAGGGATTTGTAGCGCCTTAGCCTTTTCAATATCAAAACGTCCCTGTCGGTCTTTTTCGGTGACGCGGTAGCCGAAAGCCGTAATGCGGTGATGTAGTAAACCACAAGTTACAGTAAACTCATCATTTTCGTAAATTACCCCCGGACGCACGACGTGGACTTTAATCGGGTAAGAAAAGTGAGTATGGGAATAACGAGAAGCAGCTTGGAGATAATCATTTAATCCAGAAGGACCATAGATATCAATCCGTTGCACATTTCCAGCCAAACCGCAACTAGCTAGTAGTCCCATTAAACCAAAAATGTGGTCGCCGTGCAGATGGGTGATAAAAATTCGGGACAGTTGACTACTTTTCAGTTCACTCCGCAAAAGTTGATGTTGAGTTCCTTCTCCGCAGTCAAACAGCCACAATTCTGCCCGTTGTGGTAGTCTCAGGGCGACACTAGAAACATTGCGTGACCTTGTGGGTACACCAGAACTCGTCCCTAAAAAAGTTATCTGCACGGCGTTGATTAGCCTTCCTCTTGCTCAATACGATGCTCTTCTCTCTATATTGGCACGATTTTTGAGCAATTAACCAAAAAGCACTGCTCACACCAGTTAAGTTAAGGTGAAATCTTTGTCCCACAGTTATTTTAACCCTGTTTTTGGCAAGGGAAGAGGAGATTTTAGTTTAGTAAAGCCGGGGTGGGGTAATAATTTATCTTTTTCAGCCACTTCTGAAATTATATATAGCAATTCTAAATCAGTTATGAATAACAAGTCCTGGATCTAAATCTCTCAGTGTTTGCAAATCAAATAGGATTGCTATATGTGTAGAAACAAACTGCTCACTGAGGATTCAAATAAATAAAATAAAATGTCAGCCGATATGACCAGAAAATTAATTCTGAAGCCAATATGTCGCTACAAGTCGAATTTTGTTTTCTATAGTGATAACAACAACTCAAACAGAGTTGAAAAAACGAACAAATTAAGGAGAAAAGGAATGTTTATTACAGATTTGGCTTACTTGGAAGATGCTTCTCAAGAAATCGTTGCTGATGTTAAAGGTGGACAAGACATCAACGTTGGTGTTTTCGGACTAGCTAATCTGTTCGCTGGCAATACATCAATTATAGCGAACATAGAAGACGTTGAAGCAATTGTATTTGGTTTTAATCAGTAACCTAGTTACAATTAAAAGTTGATTCGAGTGTAAATTACACACTTTCATCAAAATAGCATTTCTGAAATTAGGCTCAATTATGAGTTAAATCTAGAAATGCACTAACAGCAAATATTTTTTATAAGAAGTAAAGAAAATTTGCTGAAAATAATAGGGTGTATTCAACGGAATGTTGCATATACCCTATTTTTATTATTTTAAATATACTACACATAAATCTAGTTTAATATTTTAAATTACTTGCGTAATAAGTTAGGGAAATATTTGTCTCTTACAAAATGAAGTGCGGAAGGTTACTTATATAGGAATCCTGTTTGAACTTTGAAAATATACTGAGACTTAAATCTCTATAGAATAAGGGTTTTAAGATCAAACTCGTCTGAAGTATAAAAATCTGGTCAACATGGCTAGAAAAATTAATATTCAAGCCAATATGTCCTTGCAAGTTACATTTACTTGTTTATAGTGGTCATAACAACTCAAACAGAGTTACCAAAAACACATCACAAGGAGAAAAGTAATGATTATTTCTGACTTACAATATTTGGAAGATACTACTCAAGATATTGATGCAGATCTTCAAGGTGGCTCATTTACTTTCAACATCAACATAGGAGCTATTATTATCGGTAGTCGTGTTAATAACAGTATTTTCATAGGACAAAACTCTTCACTTTTTACTAACTTTGTTAGAAGATGGAGATGATCAAAGTCTAAATGAGACGTTTTTGAAATCAAGCTTAATTATAAGTTGAATTTGGGAATATCTTGATCTAAAATCTTTTTTTAAAGACAGATTTTTGTACCAAAATATAGAGCATCTATTTTATACTGTATGCTCTATTTTACTATGATTAATACAAGAGGTTATTTGAAAACCTTTCTTATGGGATTTAATACTTTAGGACTTATGCACTGTACAAAAGGCAGATGATATCTATGAATGAAATTTCCTATTAGTGCGGTGCGTCAGATAGATAAAATCTGTTGTATCCTAAATTATTGCGTCTGACGTGGTTGGTGAGCTTGCCGAACCACACCCTACAAGAGATAAAATCTATAACCCTGATGTAATAGATTCTGTCAATATACTTCTGAACTATCCTGATAAAGATAGTCTTTGAAAAAATTATCTTATTTAACATCCTCTAAAGCTGGTGTTTATTGTCACAACCAAAACCCAAAATAAAATACTTTGATAAAAGTATAACAAGATTAATTGATAAACTGCGTAAGTTCTATTTATATAGATAGATATTTGTATTCCAAGGGGTTACATACCCTTGACAAGATTATCTAAAAGTGAGTATTATCTTGCCCTATATATCAAAATAAAAAGTAGTTGCATAAAGATGATTTATCTTGATGTCGTGAAATCAAAATCATCAAGTTAAAAAGGCGTAAAATAATTAGAATTTAGCCTTGGCTATCAGCCATTAATTTTGTTGAACTACTAATAACTAAATGTTTACCTAAAATCAAAAACTGCATCACAACTGAAATTACATACCTTCAGTTAATTGATGCTGCATACAATTTTGTAAAACTTGGTTTTAAGGAGATTATGAAAAATATTTTAAAAGCTGACAGAAATGGGTTTTTAGAAAAAGAAAGCAATTACCGTCAATTGTTATCTAATATTCTTTTGAACTTGTTTCCGGGAAATGATGATTTGGTGCTTAAATTTAGCCAGGAATTTGAACTGTCTGAATTTGAACTAGGAGATGTTGTCGGAAATTCAAATGGTTGTTATATTGTTTGCCAGGGTCAGGTGCGGTTAGTCGGTTTTGATATAATTGCCCATAAAGAAGTAGCCGCATCCTTGCTAGAAGTAGGAGAAAGCTATGGTGCAGATGAACTATTTAACGATCGCTCTTTATCATTATTACCTTATCGCGCGATCGCTGCTGGGGATGGTATAGTAGGCTTTATTACCTTAACCCAACTGGAAGAATGGTGCGATTCCTGCGGAGCGCTTCGCTATCGCTTACCCCAACTATCAGACCACTTTAATCGCGTCGTATCTGCCCGACAAACCCTCCTATTCTTCAAAACCGCCGTCAAACTCCAAAAATCCGCCAAAGTCCCCCTCAAGCTCTCTAGTCACAGGCTCAAGGAAATATTACCCTACATAGTCCCAGTTAAAATTCCTGCCGGTTCAACCCTAGCTGAATTAACAACTGGAAGGTTCTGGCTGCGTCAAGGTAAAATTCATAGTCCAGAAACACCACCGGACATCGGTGACAGTTGGGGATATCCTCAACCCACACCAACCGACTGGATAGCCGAAACAGATTTAATATTATACAACTTACCCAGAGAAAATTGGGAAATAGTTCAAGCGATCGCACCCCAATTATTAAGTGAATCTTCCGAAAAAGAAGTTAAAAACACCCTCCACCGTCGCCAACCGACCGCACCACCAAAACCCATAAGTCTCCCTCCCGCCCCAATCACCGACACAGACTCCCAACAAATCCTCTTTCCCCTGCCAAAAAAACAACGCCGTCCCCTACTAGCAAAACGCTATCCATTCATTCAACAACAAAGCACTGCTGACTGTGGACCCGCTTGTTTAGGCATGATCTCCCAATATTGGGGTAAAAAATTCAGCATCAATATGTTGCGTAATCTAGCAGCAGTGGGACTTGAGGGAGCATCTTTAAAAAACCTCGCCACCGCCGCCGAAACCATAGGATTTCAGTCTAGACCAGTGCGAGCCAGTTTCAACCGCCTAAGCGATCAAAAACATCCTTGGATTGCCCATTGGCGAGGAGATCACTATGTAGTTGTCTATGGTATCCAAAAGAATCGCGTCATTATTTCAGATCCAGCCATAGGACGATGCAAAATTACATTACAAGAGTTTCAAGATAGTTGGACTGGATACGCCATACTCCTAACTCCCACACCTCAATTTAAAAACATACCCACTTCTAAACCTTCATTGGGGCGATATTGGGGTGCCGTTGCACCTTATAGTTCCATGCTTTGGCCTATCTTAATTGCATCTGTATTATTGCAAGTATTTGGTCTAGTTACTCCCCTATTTACTCAGATTATTCTTGATCAGGTAGTAGTCCACAAAAGCTTAAATACCTTACAAGTTATGTCTGTTGGATTGTTGGTATTTAGTGTTTGGCGAATTGCTTTGGTGAGTATTCGTCAGTATATGCTAATTAATTTCTCCAATCGCGTAGATTTAACTCTTGTTAGTGGTTTTATCCGTCACGCGCTGAATTTACCTCTCAAGTTTTTTGCAACCCGTCATGTTGGCGATATCATTACCCGCGTTCAAGAAAATCATAAAATCCAGTCATTTCTCACCCGTCAAGCCATAGCAGTTTGGTTAGATGTGCTAACTGCAATTGTTTATCTATTTTTGATGATTTATTACAATTGGTATTTGACTTTATTGGTGCTGTTAGTGCTGTTACCAATTATTGTTTTAACTATGCTTGCTAGTCCCATGTTGCGCCAAACATCGCGGGAAATTTTTAACGAATCTGCTAAACAAAATTCTTCGTTAGTCGAAATGATTACTGGGGTGGCTACAGTCAAAGCCTCGGCTGCGGAACAGGAATTACGCTGGTTATGGGAAGATCATTTAACATCTTTCTTGAATGCTCAATTTCGTGGTCAAAAACAAGCTATTGGATTACAAGTAATTAGCGGATTAATTAATACTGTAGGCAGCACGGTCTTACTTTGGTATTCAGCTACATTAGTAATTCAAGACCAACTTACTATCGGTCAATTAGTAGCTTTTAATATGTTAATTGGTAACGTAACTCAACCGATTTTATCTTTAGTGGATCTTTGGGATGAGTTGCAAGAAGTAATGGTTTCTGTCGAAAGATTGGATGATGTATTTACCACTCAGCCAGAAGAAAGTCCAGATAATTTGATGTTAGTTCTGCCTAAATTGCATGGTGAATTAAAGTTTGAAAATGTAACTTTTCGCTATGCTAATGATGATGAACATAATATTTTACAAAATATTTCCTTTACAGCCTCACCTGGTCAAACTATTGCTATTGTTGGTCGTAGTGGTTCTGGTAAAAGCACCTTGGTTAATCTTGTCCAAGGTTTATATCATCCCACAACTGGCAAAATCTTAATTGATGGACATGATATCCGTCATGTTTCACCGCAGTCGTTACGTCGTCAATTAGGGGTAGTTCCACAGGAATGTTTTTTATTTTCTGGGACGATTTTAGAAAATATTACCTTGTATCGCCAAGAATTTAATTTAGACCAGGTAATAGAAGCGAGTAAATTAGCAGAAGCACACGCTTTTATTCAAAGTTTACCATTGGGATATAATACAAAAGTAGGTGAACGGGGTTCTAGTCTTTCCGGTGGACAACGACAAAGAATAGCGATCGCTCGGGCTATTTTACACAATCCTCAAATTTTAATTTTAGATGAAGCTACCAGTTCCCTAGATACGGAATCAGAACGACGCTTCCAACAAAATCTACGCCGCATTAGTCGCGTTAGCGAAACTTCTATCAAGGAAGCTCGTACTACTTTAATTATTGCTCACCGTCTCTCAACAGTCCGTCATGCTGACAGCATTATTGTACTAGATAAAGGGGTAATTGTTGAACATGGTAATCACGAAGAACTAATAAATGCACGCGGTCTTTACTATCATCTTTTGCAGCAACAAATTGATATGTAAATTCTTCAAAATCGTGTCAATTTGGCTGGTAAATTAGCTTAAAAATAGTAGGATATATATAGATAAAAACAAAAAAGTAAGTTGCTAATCAGGCAAATTGTCTGAATCAGGATGTCCAGGATTAAAGGATGAACAGGATGAAAGTTGAGATTTTATTACCAATTAACCAATTACCAACCCCAATTCAATAACTAACAACTTGAGTTATTATCTATCTTCATCAATTAATTCAAATTTCCTCTACAATGGCTATATCTACCTGGTTAGTAAAACCATAGAACTAATATTTGAATTTTGAAGTATGGCTATGCCTTAGAAAACCATTTTGGTTGTTTTCAAATATCATTTAAGATTCTTATGGATGGGAAAAGTTCTAAATTGAGGCAACTTCCATGAAACTAAAATCTAATTTTCAAAGTTCACATCACAGAGCAGATTTGGTTTATGGAGGTGCAGCTACATCTGTAAAAGTTCCTCCCAATCAACCTACTAATTTATCAGATCGTCAATCTCCAAATAGTTTAACAACAGGAATAGATGTTTCAACTATTTCTCAACCTGCTAAATGGTCTACATCACTACAAACTGTTCTTGATCAACCCCCTTCATCTCTTCCTTCCCAAATGGTTGCGGGTGGAATAATCTTTTGTATCATCATTGGGACTTGGGCAAACTTTGGACAGTTTGATGAAATAGGTAAAGCCAGAGGGCAATTAGTTCCTCAAGGAGAAACCTATAAAGTTCATCCTGTAATTGCCGGCAAAGTTGCCAATGTTAATGTTAAAGAAGGGCAAATAGTTAAAGCCGGACAGGTATTAGTAGAATTAGATCAGGAGATTGTACTAAATGAAATTGAGAGATTAAAACAAGAACGCACAGCCTACCAAATTCAAGTAAGTCAAACAGAAAATTTGATTGAAAAAACCAGTTTGGAAGCTAAGACTCGCATTGCTATTAATGATGCTGTGATTCAAGGTCAACAGGCAAATATTAACCAAGTTCTAGCCAAAATTCAAAGTCATAAAGTAGCGATCGCTCAAGGTAAAGAAAGAGTCAGTATCAGCCAAGCGTTACTGCGTCAATTATATACAGATGCCACCGCCCAAACAGAAAGATTGCAAAGACTAGAATCTCTAGTTAAACAAGGTGCATTGTCCCAAGATCAACTGTTTCAAGCACAACAAAATTTTAGCGATCGTCAGCGTACTATTACCCAACAAACAGGTGAAATTCAACAAAATTTATCAGAATCACAACGATTGCAAATAGACTTACAACAAACCCTAGCAGATTTACAACGATTACAAGCTGAATTAACCCAAAGACAAGCAGAAGCTAAAACAGTACAGATACAATCTGTCCAATCTATTCAGCAACTACAAGTAGAAAAAACCCAATTACAAGCCAAAGTTCAGCAAACTGAAAAGCTACTCCTAGAAGCACAAACCAGGTTAAGATATCACACACTCACTGCCCCTATTGCAGGAATACTTTTATCACTCAATATCAGCAATAGTGGAGAAGTAATTCAAACTGGACAAAACATAGCTGAATTAGCCTCCGAAAATGCACCATTAATTCTTAAAACTACTTTACCAACCCAAGAAGCAGGTTTTATCAAAGTAGGAAATACAGCGAAAATAAAATTTGATGCCTACCCTTTTCAAGATTATGGTATTATTGCCGGGAAAGTAATCTCCATTTCTCCCAATACCAAACCCGATGAAAAATTAGGTGCAATATATCAAGTAGAAATTGAACTAGATCGCAACTATGTCAAAGCAAATGATCAAACTATCAAATTTAAGCCTGGACAAACAGCTACTGCGGAAATTATTATCCGTCGCCGACGTATTGCAGATATCATATTTGAACCACTGAAAAAACTGCAAACAGATGGAGTTAATTTATAAGTTTTAGGTTATTTATACCATAGTGCTTGCCATAATTTTATTCCTTAACTTTGTATACCTTATCAAACCTGATCATGAACTACCACACCTCTCCTCTACAAAAAAGTGTCCAACACCCTATTACTTCTGAACAATTAAATCAAGTTATTGCGGCCATTACTGAAGGTAGATATTCCTGGGCTTGTGTTTTAATTTTGCGTTTTGTTGGCTACAATCCACTTCATTTTATCCCTCAACGCACTTATAGCCGATTAATGAAAGAATATAGACAAATAGCAAATTCCTCCAATCATCAAAATCCGTCTCCATCTGTTAGCAAAATCAATGATTTAGAATATTTAGAAATCTCTAACAAAAAACAGGCTAGTCTCCGAGGTGGCAATACAGCAATTTATTGGCAATCAATCAAGACTTCGTAGTTTATAAGAGTCTATAAGTAGTCTATAAGGTGGGCATTGCCCACCCTACTTTGATTGAGATCATTTGTAATCTATAGTAGTCTGTAGTCTGTAGGGTGCGTCAGACAGAATAATTTGGGTTACAACCACTAATGTTAAGATTCTGACGCACCTTAATTGATCTAAAATGTCAGACAAAATAATTTGGACTAGAATCATTAATTTTAAAATTCTGATGCACCTTAATCTTAATTAAGCTCAAAAAGCAACTTA
Source organism: Cronbergia sp. UHCC 0137 (assembly GCF_034932285.1). Taxonomy (NCBI): domain Bacteria; kingdom Bacillati; phylum Cyanobacteriota; class Cyanophyceae; order Nostocales; family Nostocaceae; genus Cronbergia; species Cronbergia sp. UHCC 0137. Next base: position 30,263 of record NZ_JAYGHC010000046.1, on the reverse strand, counting down.
CATTAGTAACAAATATGATTGAATTTAAAGGTGAAAATATTTACCCCGAAGAAGTTATTACATATCTGAAAAAAAACTTGCAAATTAAAGAAGTATGTAATAATATTCTATACCAAAAAATTATCACTCAAGCAGTCAAAGAAAGAGATATAAATATCACACCAGAAGAAATTCAAGTTGAAGCCGATAGAATACGTTATGAAAATCGGTTAGTCAAAGCTAACGATACTTTAGCATGGTTAACAGATCAGCTAGTTTTACCGAACGACTGGGAAAATGGTATTCGTGATATTCTGTTGACTAAAAAATTAGCTGAAAGTTTATTTGCTAAAGAAGTAGAGAAATATTTTCTAGAAAATCAGCTTGATTATGATCAGTTTTTACTATATCAGATAGTTGTTCCATATCCACAATTAGCACAAGAAATTTGTTACCAAATTCAAGAAGGTGAACTCAGCTTTTATGATGCTGCTCACATTTATGATATTGATGAAAGACGAAGAAAACACTGTGGTTATGAAGGCCAATTTTCTCGTTGGAATTTAAAGCCTGATGTAGCCTCTGTTGTATTTAATGCCAAACCAAAAGATGTACTAGATCCCTTAATTATTGACCAAAAAAGTTACATTTTGATGGTAGAAGAATTTATTCCGGCTGAATTAACTCCTCAAAGACATCAGGAAATTTTAGATAAAATGTTCAAAGAATGGTTAGCAGCAGAGTTAAATTATTTATTACACGCATAACTACCTCCCTTGTCATCCAAGTCTAGATATTTTAATCTTTCCAAGAGCGATAAGTAGGTGGGTGCAAATAAACATAACTATGTGAATAAAAATTAACAAGGCTAAAACCCCCCTTCCCCCCTCTCACAAGAGTAGGTATTTTACATTGTCGTAAGGGCAAGACTTGGGGGACAAGGTAGACAAGGCGACAAGGGAGGAAAACTGTACAAAGAATGTACGATTGGTCACAAAAACTGAAGCTCAACAGACCATTTCTTGTATAAAATCTTCCTTGTCTACAATACCTCCTTGTCTTCCAAGTCCTGCCTTCACAGATAATATTAAAAACCTACACCTGTCAGAGGGGAGGCAGGGGGGTTAGGTTTCTAATATCTATTAGTTTCATATAATACTTTTCAAACGACCTCTAAATTCAGAAGTGGCACAGTTGATTTATACCGCGAGAACAAAGGCCGGGTTAACACAGAAACATCTGGCTGAACTTATTGGTACAAAACAGCCCGTGATTGCACGGCTTGAAGATGCTGATTACGAAGGACACTCCATTTCAATACTGCAAAAAATCGCTTACGCTCTCAATCAACGGGTAGTAATTGAGCTTGCCCCAATAGAACATGAACAAAGTGCATAGGGCGTTTTAAGTAGGTAGGTAGGTAAAATTAATTGCACATTTTTTAAACCATCAAAAATCTCTGTTCCGTGTTACCTGTTCCCTCTCCTCTATGCCAATTGGGGGAGTCGTCGATTAAACATTTGTGAAAAAGTTCGTTTTTTTTAGCATTTTGGGTATATATATTTGTAGAACAAGAGTTTTAGAGTAACGTGTTTGACTATTCAAATATCCTTTAAAACATCCACAAATTATTTTAAGTAATTGAATATGCCAGCTAAAATTACACTGACGATTATCCAAGGTAGACTTTCGGGAAAACAATATATTTTTGATTCTCGTACAACTTGTATTATTGGCAGAAAAGAAGATTGCTATCCCCGATTACCTAACGATCTTGAACATGATACAATTTCTCGTTATCACTGCTTACTAGATATTAATCCTCCAGATATTCGAGTCCGAGATTTTGGCAGTTTAAACGGAACTTATATTAATGGGGGCAAAATTGGTCAAAGAGAAAGTCACCAAACACCAGAACAAGCAGATAGATCCCATTGTTTAGAGTATGATTTACAGCATGGTGACGAAATAAAATTAGGTGATACAGTCTTTAAAGTAGCAATTGAAGTTGAACAGCAAATTATTCAAAGTTCTACTCCTAATTTTATTAGTGATCAAGAACCAAGGGATAGACCAAATTTTTTAGTAATAATTAAACGTCTTTTAGCTTTAGCAGATCAAGGCGATTTTGATTTAAAAATATTACATGGTTACAATACAGTTAAATTACTGGGTAAAGGTAGATTTGGTGATGTTTATTTAGTTCAACATCCAGAAACTAATAAATATCTAGTTTTAAAAGTAATGTCACCTGTAGTAACTGCCCAAGCAGCATCCGTACAAACATTTTTGTACCAAATCGAAAACATGAAAGTTTTACAGCATCCAAACTTAGTGCAGTTGTACAATTATGGATATGCAGAAAAACTTTTCTTTTTAATTATGGAATATTATGAAGAGGGGACTGTTTATGATTTAATGCAGCAGTTAGGAGGAAAGATACCTGTAGACATAGCTGTAGATATTATTATTCAAGTTTTAGATGGGTTAATACATACCCATAATGCCGAGATTCCTTTTATGGAATTAGCTAATGTTACAGTTGGAAAAGGTAGGGGTTTGGTTCATAGAAATTTAAAACCAACTAATATTTTACTCAGAAGAAACAATGATAAATTTATAGCTGCTATAGGTAACTATGGATTAGCTAAAGCCTTTGATTTAGCTGGTTTAAGTGGTCAAACTCTGACCAAAAAAACAGCAGGTACACCAGGGTTTATTCCCCGTCAGCAGGTAATTGATTTTAAAAGGGCTAAACCAGATGTAGATGTGTGGGCAACGGCGGCTTGTTTATATAATATGCTAACAGGATATGTTCCCCGCAATTTTACCGCAGATCCTTGGTTGTCGGTTTTGCAAAATAATCCTGTTCCCATTCAAAATCGTGATGCAAATATTCCAGCGAAGTTGGCAAAAGTGATAGATTTGGCATTGATAGAAAAGCCACAAATTCATTTCCAGAGTGCAGCAGAATTTAAGGAAGCATTGTTGAGTTGTTAATTAGATATCTCTGGGAAAAAATGCAGAAATGTTCCATGGTATGTCTCTATACTCCTTAGATGGTATGTATGAATAAAGTTGTCTAGTTTCAGGTTTTTGTCATCCCATATTAGTGCGGTGCGTCAGATAGAAAAAATCTATTTTATGCTAACTTATCGGGTCTGACGCACCCTACAAAAGGTAAAATTCATAATTTATATTTAATAGATTCTATTAAGGCGTAACTTGTAAATATAAGGGTTTGAGATGGCTACATCAGCTTCATAATGATGAAAATACCTTAATCTTGTGTAAGTCTTAATTTCTTATCCCTGTCCCTTTGGTTGTAACTTGATATTTGACCCCTTCTTGTGGGAGGGTTTAAAAAAGTCTAATTATTTTCAGTTACCTTGAACGATAAACTACGACGACGATCTAAAATTACACTGTTATCGGCAAACACATAGCAAATTAATTTCAGTGTATGGCGCGTCAACGCTCGATTTTTTCATTGATTCTAGTATTATTAGCAACTTTCCTGTTCAGTTGTGGCAGCCCTAGTGTAGCAACTGCACCTCCATCGTACACACCTGCTCAATTGGCTAAAATTGAGGGGTATGTTCCTGATGTTCAGGTTGTGCGCGATCGCGCTGATGAACTTAACAGCTTGATTCAAAATGGTGAATGGATCAAAGTTGGTAATTTCATTCATGGACCAATGACAGAAGCTAGATTGAATATGACTTATATCATCCCCAATCTAGACCCCCAAGATCAACCTAAAGCACGTCAAATTACAAAGGATTTGTTTAACCACCTGGTTAAAATCGATCAGGCTGCTACAGTCGGGAATACTGACAGGGCTTTAAGTAACTACAAAGATGTTATTGTAGATATTGATAAATTCCTGCAATTACTTCCTAAAACTAGCAGTTAAGTTGAAGATTAAAGCTTTAATCCTGCATTTGTAACAAAATCCCAGGGTGAGGGGGTGATAGGCTGAAGGAAATAATTCTTCACTTTTTACCCCTTACTTCTCAAAAGCCATGAATGTAGTGATTGTCGGTTGTGGTATAGTTGGGGCGGCGATCGCATATCAACTCAGCGAAGTTAAAGGTTTAAATATTACTGTTTTTGACCAAAAACCCCCAGCACAAGCTTCCACTGGCGCTGCCCTTGGTGTGTTAATGGGAGTAATTAGTCATAAAATTAAGGGTAAAGCTTGGCAAATGCGCCAATCTAGTATTCAACGTTATGAAACTTTGATTCCTGAACTGGAGGCTTTAACTGGTCGGAAAATCCCTTATAATCGTCAGGGAATTTTGATGCTGTTGTCAGAAAACCCAGAACAACCTCTAGAAAGTGGGGTGGAGGTGCTTTCTGATTGGGAACAATTGCGAGATGTTCGTAAATTGCAAGGTTGGGAATTGCAGGTTTGGGAAAATCAGCAACTCCAGCAATATTGTCCCCAAATTAATCATCCTAATATTATTGGTGCAGTTTATTCTCCCCAAGACCGTCAACTTAATCCTACTGCTTTAACTTTAGCTTTGGTGGATGCGGCCCAACGCAGAGGTGTTAATTTTAAATTTGGTGTGGCTGTTCAGAGTTTAGAAAAAGCCGATACTGAAAATTTGGCAGAAGTCAAAAAATGTACTTTTATTGAAACTACAGAAGGTAAATTTCCGGCTGATTGGTTGGTTGTGGCTGCTGGTTTGGGTTCAACATTATTAACGACTCAATTAGTGAATATTCGTCCTGTTTTAGGGCAAGCTTTGTATTTGAGTTTAGGACATATTTTAGGAAATCCGAATTTTCAACCTGTGATTACTGGTAATGATGTACATATTGTGCCGATGGGTGGTGGTGATTACTGGGTGGGAGCTACGGTACAATTCCCAGATGAAGAGAATCAGATTTTACCAAAACAGGATTTGTTGGCATCGGTGAGAAAACAAGCGATCGCTTTCATTCCCGATTTAGCCTCAGCCAAGATTCTCCGCACCTGGTCAGGTTTACGTCCCCGTCCCGAAGGCAGACCAGCACCAGTGATTGACAAGTTGCCAGGTTTTAGTAATGTTCTTTTAGCTACGGGACACTATCGCAATGGTGTTTTACTCGCACCTGCCACAGCCTCGGCAATTTGTGAGATGATCAATCCTGTAAATGCAATTTAAACTAGATTATTTTTCAACTAATTCTCCTTTTAAATATCTATGAATAATATCTTCAGCCAAGCTAGAAACAGATTGACCAAACTGATTAGCTAAATCATAAATTCTAGTGGTATCTTCCATAGATATTTTAACTTCTATTTTCTGCCTAGCAAGCTGATTTTTGGCATAACTTTGAAATCGCTTAATTTCTTCTTCAACATTAGGGACGCTGACCCATTCATCATTTTCAATACTTTCTAGTAATTCACGTTCCTCTTGATCTAACTTTAAAGCTACAGTGAGTTGATCAATAGTCATATTGTCAAAATCTAAATTGTGCATTTTTTTAACCTCGTAAGTATGCGATCGCCTAACCAGCCTAAAAATAAATTAAAATTACAGCGATCGCTGTACATCTGCTACCTATTTGTAAGATGATAAAAGTGTCCCAAATAGGAAAGTATTGTGTCAATAAAAGAACATAAGATAACTGTAAATTCTTTAGAATGGTTTTATCGAGAAGCTGAACCAATTGGTGAAACTGACCTATTGCCCGTGTTGTTGCTCCACGGCATTGTTTCCCAAAGTTATAGTTGGAGAAATATTATACCAGCTTTAGCCAAGCAAGGAACAAGAGCGATCGCTCCCGATTGGATTGGTTACGGTTATTCTGCCAAACCAGAAAAACGGGACTTTGCCTATACCCCCGACGCATTTATTACAGCTTTAGGTGAATTTGTCAATACCCTAGAAATAAAACGTTTTTCCCTAGTTGTACAAGGCTTTTTAGGTTCTGTTGGCTTACAATATGCCTTACGTCATCCCGAACAAATTGCCAATATCGTCATTTTAAATACACCCATTTCTCCATCTGTCAAATTACCTTGGAAAATTCAACAAATGGGTTTACCAATAGCAGGGGAAATAATGACTCAAGACCCCTTATTAGTTGATAGAACCTTAGAAGGTGGTAGTTGTTACCGCGTCGAAGATAAAGATTTAGATGTTTATCGTAGACCATATTTAAAGACATCCGCATCTGGTCGCGGACTTCTCGCTACAATTCGCAACTTACAACTATCCCAGTCCATGACAGAAATTGAATCAGGTTTTAAACAATGGCAACAACCAATTTTAATACAATGGGGAATGAATGATCCTTGGTTATCTGTAGATATGGCGGAAAGTTTTGCCAATTCTGTACCCAATGCCGAGTTAATTAAACTTAACAACGTCGCCCATTATCCCCAAGAACACTATCACGAAACAATTCTGCAAGACCTATTACCCTTTATCCGTCGTAGTCAGAACAAATAAATCTGGTCTGAATACATGAAAACTGGCATATTAGTAGAGTGCGTCAAATTCAATAATTTCAACAACAATAGACATCTCTGATAAAAAATGTAGAGACGTTTAATAGAACCCCTTTACAAAGGTTCTAGAAAACACACGTTTAATTTCGGAGATATCTCATCTAGGACTTACCCAAAAAACCTCTCAAACTCTTATTTCTCTGTGTCCTCTGCGTCCTCTGCGGTTAGATACTCCGTAACTCGTACGTAAGTCCTATAATCAATAAACTTGAGAAATCTGACGCACTGTAAAACTGCAATGCTGTAATCATATTAATTACAAGCATCTAACAGTTACTCTACAACAAATTAAAAAAGGTAGGTTACGATTCATGGCTTATTCTTGGTTTAAAGCGTTTCATATTGTTGGGTTTGTTGTTTGGTTTGCTGGGTTATTTTACTTGGTACGTCTTTTTATTTACCATGTTGAAGCTAACCAAGAACCAGAACCCGCAAGAACAATACTGAAAAATCAGTATCAAATCATGGAAAAGCGTCTTTACGACATTATTACCACCCCAGGAATGTTTGTAACGATCGCTATGGCAGTGGGTATAATTTCCACAGAACCAGATGTTTTAAAAGAACCTTGGTTACACTTTAAACTTTTGTGTGTTGCCCTCTTAATTGGCTATCATCATTACTGCGGTCGGTTAATGAAACAATTAGCCAAAGGTGAATGTGGTTGGAGTGGTCAACATTTGCGGGCTTTAAACGAAGCACCAACCCTGATGTTAGTGGTGATAGTCATGTTGGCTATATTTAAGAATAATTTGCCCACAGACCTAACTGCATGGTTAATTTTTGGTTTAATTGTTTTCATGGCTGTCAGCATTCAGCTTTACGCCAAAATTCGCAGACGCAATAAAGAAAAGGAATTGGAACAACTAAATCAAGTTCCTCAAGCCCAAAGTTAACGGGGTATAAAGTAGAGATGTTTTGGCGTAACATCTATAGAATTTACACCAGAAAACGCCAAAAATATATTATCAAAAAACCACATTTTTTGTAGAGGGTAATTTATAAATTACCCCTACTTTCGTTACGTTTTGCGTAAGTCGTGATAATATGCTGTAGGCGATCGCTTTCTAACCACAGTACAAAATAATTTATTCCTCCATTTCGAGTAAAACAGTCCAGATTATGGATGCTGACGCAGCCATTTCTGTTCCACGCATACATCACCAGTATCTCCCTGATGTTTTACGGGTAGAACCTTGGGTTAGTGACTGAAGATGGTGAAAGTTCTCCTAAAGGCTTTGATTCTGCACAGTTGACTCTGCATAAACACTACCACCAAACTCGCTAGACCTGGCACTGGGTACTAATGTCCAACCTGCTTTTAAGAGTTTTTGGTAAGTAGCCCAACCCTTAGAACCACCAGGAATTTGATAATCTGGAACTGCAAATTGAGGAAAGGTGGTATGAGGTCGCCAAGGTTGGCCAGGGGCGATTTGCAAATACAAAATCTTTTCACCATCGCCGCTAGACTTAGATAACCAGCACATTTGTCGATGCATGGTAAACTCCTTTGCATTTAGCTTATGTTGCATAATGACAGCCTTTTGTCAAGTGCTGCCTCAATCTTGTGGTATAGTTTGTTGGCTCATTTTGGAGACAACATCATATAGATACTATTCAATGCAGGTAAATTATTTGAAGACTTATACTCCTGTTAATGGCTGTCTGTAAGATAGAAAGACAAAGGGGAACAAAAATTTTTGTCCTTTATTTTTTTGTTTGATGCAAGATTTTTCTAATGTTAACTACGCTTTTCGTGATTGTATGTATCAAGCACTACTATTTAAGATAAAAAATACGAAATATATTAATTTATATTACTTATGATTGACTAAAGGTAGAATATAAGTATCGGTTTGCAGGTTTTATCTGTATAACAGTAAACAAAACTTGGTATATTTTTCACCATTCTTCGCTGTCTGAATCAGGATGTTCAGGATTTTAGGATGTTCAGGATTTAGACTTACAATTTATCTTAATCTTGTTTATTTTTCACTGTCTGAATCAGGATACTCAGGATTTTAGGATGTTCAGGATTTAGAATTTATGGCGTTGCTGATTTGAGGTATGACAATGATTTTTGATGATTTAAAAACCCTTCTGGAGACGTTCCATGGAAAGTCTCTACACTTACGGCAATTTCCAATTATATAACATATACTAAACACGGCTTAATCATTTGATTCTGTGGGTAAGGGTTTAGCATTGCTAAACCCCTACAAATCTGGGTTTTTCGTAATTTTGGAAAAGTACATGTCTCAACCGTTTTTAGTATACATCTTAGCCCCCTCCTCGCTTGCGGGGAGGGGGTTGGGGGTGGGGTTCTTGTTCCAGGTTTGATGACAATTTGCTGTAAATTCATACTTGGTTTCAGCAACGCTAATTTATATTCATCTTGTTCATTTTTCATTGACTTGTGCGTAAATCCTAATCATCTTTTATTTTAATCCTGTGAATCCTTAAATCCTGTAAATCCTGGTTCAGACCACACATTCAGCAGGTAAATCCGCCGTACTACGAATATTTTCTAAAGTTAAACCAGAAACAGTACGTTTAATTAAACCTGTTAAAACGTTACCAGGACCTACTTCTATAACTCGTTCAATTCCATTTTCTGGTAATTGCAACACAATTTCTCGCCAGCGTACTGAACCAGTCATTTGTTTAGTAAGTCGGTGTTTTAAAATTTCTGCATCAATGGTTGGAGTAGGTTCAACATTAGATAAAACTGGAATAATAGCTGATTCAAAGATTACAGAATCTAGTATTTCTTGAAATTCTGTAGCTGCGGCTGTCATTAAATGTGAGTGAAATCCTCCAGAAGTTCTCAAAGGGATAGCGCGTTTGGCTTTTACTTCAGACATCACCTTTCTTACCCCATCTGGAGTACCAGAAATTACCACTTGTGCGGGACTGTTATCATTTGCCAGCACTACATCTGGGGTTTCGGCAATGAGTTTTTCTAATTCTTCTCGGTCAAAGTTCATTAACGCTGCCATCATTCCACCGGCGGCTTCATCCATAATTTCCGCACGACGTTTAACTAAATATAACCCTGTAGACCAATCAAAAACCCCAGCGACATACAGGGCTATATATTCTCCTAAACTGTGACCAGCAACTAAATCTGGTTTTTCTTTTTCTTTCAAAATATCAGCAAGAATACTTTCTATAACGTAGAGAATTGGTTGAGTGTAAAGTGTGCGTGATAGTTTTTCTTCGTTACTTTGACAAATATCTATGATAGACCAACCTAATATCGCCTCAGCTTCAACAAATTTTTCTTTGGCAAATGCTATATCTAATAAATCCATACCCATACCCAAAGTTTGAGAACCTTGTCCGGGAAACACCCATGCAGTTTTAGTCATTGATAATTGGTGATTGGTAATTGGTAATTGGTAATTGGTAATTGGTGATTGGTGATTGGTGATTGGTGATTGGTGATTGGTGATTGGTAATTGGTAATTGGTAATTGGTGATTGGTGATTGGTAATTGGTAATTGGTAATAAATTAATTATTCCTCCCCTGCCTCCCCTGCCTCCCCTGCCCCCTGCCCCCTGCCTCCCCTGCCCCCTGCCCCCTGCCCCCTATCTTCCCCATTGAAAAATCGCTGCCCCCCAGGTCAAACCTGCGCCGAAGCCGGAGGTGGCAATGATATCATGGGGTTTAATTTTACCTTGTTGGACGGCTTCATTTAAAGCTAGGGGGATAGAAGCAGCCGAAGTGTTACCATAATTGGCAACGTTGCTAATTACTTTATGCTCTGGTATATTTAAACGTTCTGCAACGGCATTGAGTATGCGTTGATTTGCTTGGTGTAATATGAGCCAATCTATTTGATCGATGGTGATATTAGCTTGGAATAAGGCTTTGTCAATGACTTCTGGCACTTTTTGTACTGCAAAACGGTAGACTTCTTTACCGTTCATGGTGATGGGGTGATAAGTGCCTTTCGTTACGTTAATCCCTGGTGATAATTCTTGGGCAGAGCCGTGATATGGTAGATTGAGATAGTGGTTTTGAGTGCCGTCACTTTTCAGGGAAAATCCTAGTAAGCGATCGCTCTCGTTGGACTGCAAAACTACCGCCCCCGCACCATCACCAAATAATATACAAGTCCGTCGATCTTGCCAATCTACCCAACGAGACAGGATATCTCCCCCTATCAATAGTACATTCTGATACACACCTGTTCTAATGTATTGAGCTGCTGTCACAAGTCCAAAGACAAAACCAGAACAGGCCGCAGTTAAGTCAAAGGCCACTGCTTTAGTTGCACCTAATTCCGCTTGAATACGGCAAGCACTCCCAAATAAATCATCAGGGGTAGAGGTTGCCAACAAAATCAAATCAATGTCCGCAGCCGTAATTCCCGCCGCAGCGATCGCTTGCTTACCTGCGGTTGTAGCCAGTATACTTAAAGACTCGGTTGGTAATGATATTCGCCGTTGACTAATTCCTGTTCTTGTGGTAATCCACTCATCTGAAGTTTCTACCAACTGTGTTAATAACTGGTTATCTAAAGTAGTTGCTGGTACTGCCGAACCGCTACCTGTAATTGCAATCCCCTTTAACATTGGCACTCCTAATCTCTTCTAAACTTTAGCGTTGTCATTTGTCCGTGCTATCTGCTCAATAATTCGGGGCGGACTACCTGGAATGGAAACGATTTTGCGCCATTTGAGGGTTATCACTGAGCAATTTACCCCCAATTATTGAGTGATCACTGTCTGTTGCCTATGACCTAATGACAAATGACAGATGGCTAAAGTCCGTCTCCCCTAGCATTACCGACAGAACCAGAGAAGCTTAACTACTCTCATTCTGGAGGATGGGATATTGGGAATTAAGTCTTTGCAGTACATGATTATCTACAGCTTCTTTTGCCATGCGAATAGCACTAAAAATAGAAGGTGCTTGAGAAGATCCGTGACCGATAAAACAAATTCCCGCTACACCTAACAGCAAAGCACCACCGTGTTCTGCGTGATCCATGCGTTGTTTAATCCGTTTGAGGTTGGGTTTTAAGATGGCTGTACCGATTTGACCGTGTAGACCTTGGGGTAATTCTTCTCGTAGGATTTGGAGAATTACTGAACCAAGGGATTCGGCAAATTTTAGCAACACATTACCTACAAAACCATCGCAGACAATAACATCAAAGTTACCGGATAATACATCCCGACCTTCAGCATTGCCAATAAAGTTAATTTGGTGATTTTTCTGTAACAATTGATAGGCGCGGAGAGCTACTTCATTACCTTTACTTTCTTCTTCACCGATATTCAATAAACCTACTTTGGGTTCAGGTGTACCCAAAACATACTGACTGTAAACCGACCCCATCACAGCAAACTGTTCTAAAAATTTGGGGCGACAGTCTACATTAGCGCCAACATCAAGGATGAGTACAGGCTTGCTGGCTAAAATTGTCGGAAAAACTGTGCCAATTGCGGGTCGATCAATGCCCTTTAATCGTCCTAAGCGAAGCAAAGCTGATGCCATTGCTGCCCCAGAATGACCCGCAGAGAATACCGCATCTGCCTGTTGTTTTTTGACTAAATCCATCGCTACGTTGATAGAAGCCTTGGGTTTACGTCTAACGGCGTTTAAAGGCTCGTCATCCATAGCGATCGCTTCATCAGCCGGAACTATCTCCACATCCGCCAGATTCGTTTTTGGCGGCATAGCAGCTTCAATTTGTTGAGGATCACCCACCAACAATATTTTTACACCCAATTCTTCCCGTGCGCGTAATGCGCCAGCGACGATTTCACCGGGTGCGTGATCTCCTCCCATAGCGTCAATCGCGATCCGTACCTCAGTCGATGCCATTGCTCCTAGCTCAAAGAAACCTTACAAATTTTATCAGATGGTAATACTCAACAATTCAAATTTAGACAAATTGTTCTAAAAAAACTAGGTCTGGGGTCTAGGGGCAACTCGGTGTTAAAATCTAACTAACAGCAAATTAGGTGCTTCAAACCCACGCAGGTTGTTTACCCATACGGGACGCTATGCGAACATCTGTGTAACTGTCATTTGTAATCGGTTGTATTGAGAGTAATCACGGAGTGACCATGATGCTACAAACTAAACATCAATTTCAAACCTTTGAAGAATACCTATCTTATGATGATGGCACAGACAAACTCTATGAGTTATTCAATGGAGAATTAATTGAAATGCCCCCAGAATCAGGAACTAATGTTCAGGCTGCCACATTCTTGTTATTTCAATTTGTCCTACTATTAGGCTATAAAAGAGTGAGAGGACATGGTTTAGAATTGGAAGTGAGGGGAGAACCAAGAAACCGTTATCCTGATCTAACTATTATTCGAGAAGAGCATATTCAGCAATTAGCAAATCGTAACACAATTCGCCTATCAATGTTACCACCTTTATTGGTGATTGAAGTAGTTAGTCCTGGTGAATTACAACGAGACAGAGATTTTATCGCCAAGCGTTCACAATATCAAGATTGCGGTATTCCTGAATATTGGATTATTGACCCACAAACCAAAACCGTATTAGTGTTAGAATTGATTAACCAAATTTACACTGAAATTGGTAACTTTTCCGGTGATGATTTAATTGTATCTCCACAATTTAGTCAATTAAATTTTAAAGTATCACAAATTTTCAATTAAATTACATATTTTCTTCCTTCGCGTCTATCCCTACGGGACGCTACGCAAATTATCAATTCTATCTCTCGTAGGGTGCGTCAGACCCAATAATTGAGCATCTAACAGACTTCCTGTATCTGACGCACCGCACTAATATGGGATGACAAAAGCGTGAAACTAGGCAATGACCTATTGGAACTTATCGCTCTCCTCGTTTAGAATTACAGTTAAAAGCCCCTTTTCAAAGGAATGTAGTTAATGCTAAGAGTATGAGTTATTCCTTAAAGAAAAAAACTATGATGATTTGAGATATACTGATGTTTATGTTCCGCGTATTTTAGTTGTTGTTGTCTTGGCTGATGATATAAATAGCTGGTTATACCAATCCGAAGAAGAATTAGTTATGAAACATTGTGCTTACTGGATATCACTACGAGGAAAAGAGGAATTACCTGCTGGACAAGAAAGTAAGTCAGTGCGTTTATCAAGAGACAAAATATTCAATGTAGAAGCTCTAGAAAATTTGATGAAAATAATTTCAAATGGGGGCGCTCCATGAAAGCAACTATACAAGATATTGATATTCTTAAATCTATAAATCCCTTAGAAGTTGCTGGCTATTTAAGAAATCAGGGTTGGCAACAGCAAAGCCAAATAAACGATATTGCATCAATTTGGATCTTAGAAGTAGGTGAGGGAGAAAGTGTTGAAATTCTCTTACCTCTAAATCCTGAGTTTCGTGATTTTCCTGCTCGAATGAGCGAAGTTTTACAAAATCTGGCAATTGTAGAACATCGTTCTCAGTTAGAAATAATAAATAATCTTAAAAATCCATTGGCAGAAATTATAAAAATTTCAGTGAATCATGCAGAAATTATAAATGGTAGTATTCCTATATCTCAAGGAGTTCAATTATTTGAATCAGCGAAAAAGCTGATGTGGTCTGCTGCTTCGTCTGCCGTAGAACCTAGACCTTACTTTAAAGGTTCATTTAGTGAAGTAACTGACTATATGCAAAAATTACGTCTGGGTCATACTAAAGAAGGAAGTTATGTTCTAACTATTATTTCTCCATTACAAGTAGATAATTATCAATCTGAAGATTGCTTTGAAAGAAAAGTTACTAAAACTCTATTTAAAGCTTTGAATATTATTAGTTTAGCTCCTGAACAAAAGCTTTCTGAAAGAGAAAATGTTTTAGATGAAGCAATAGAAGAGGGTGTGAGTGCTAATTTATGTGATGCGTTATCACACATGATAAATACTGCTACTGAACCAAATTTGAGTTTTAATTTAACAGGTTCTAAAATAATAGAACGTACATCTAATTTTCCTTTAGAAATAAAATTAAATAAACAAATTTTACCTGTGATTACAGAGGTTAAAAATAAACTGAAATCTCGTAAAGTTACTTTGGGTAGAAACAGAAAAAATATTCAACAGGATACGATTATATTGCCTTTATCTTCTCAGCAAGCACTATTACGCTCAACAATTACAGGGTTAGTAATTAAGCTTGAATGGTTTGGAGGAGATGAAAAAGCAAAAGTTATCGTTATAACTATGATAGAAAATAGAGAGGAAGAGGTTGTTATTGAAGTTAATCGTCAAGATTATCTAATAGCAATTCAAGCTAATTTAGATCAACTTCCAATAATATGTAATGGTAGTTTGATTGAAGAAAATGAACAATTAATTGTGAGGGAAGTAGAGAAATTTTCTATACAGCGAAAATAATCGTTAAATTCACTAAATTTTAAAGTATCACAAATTTTTGATTAAATTACATATCTTCTTCCTTCGCGTCTATCCCTACGGGACGCTACGCAATACTTGTCGCTTAAACTAAAAACATTAAATCAGGTAGGTTGGGTTGACGTTAGGAAACCCAATATTTACGGGCTTTTGTTGGGTTGCGCTGTCGCTTAACCCAACCTACAAAGCTACTCATGGTGAAACTTACGAAGAAGCTTTAAAAAATGGTCAGGAAGTCTTAGAAATGCTGATTGAGTCATGTTTAGCAGACGGTGAATCTCTTCCCGAACCGCAAGTTTTAGGCAAGTTCTTGAAAGTCGCGTAATTTTTACATTGATTAATTTTTGGTTGGGTTGCGCTTTGCTTAACCCAACATTGAAATCCTTACTGGATAAGGCATCGACACAGGTTAACGAAATTATAAGGTTTTCAAGGTTCGGTAGTGGTGGCGATAAAATTTTAGACGCTGTTTCAAATCTATATTAAGATGGGTTGCTTTTTTTGTTAAGTTAGGTGCGTCAAAATCTTAAAATTAGTGATTTTGTCCTCAATTATTCGGTCTGACGCACCCTACAGTCTACAAAATCAGGACTTAGGCAAAATATAACTCAAACCTAAATATATCAGCCTATTTACTGCATCTGCTGTAATACTTTGATGATAATATCCGTTGGTACTTCGTCTGTCACCTTTACAACTCCTATTTGGGTTGGTAAGACAAACCGGACTTTACCCGCTTTCACTTTTTTATCTAATTGCAAGGCATCAATTATAGTTTCAATATCCAAGTCCGTGGGTAACTTAATTGGTAAACCGGCTTTTTGAATCAGGGCGTTTTGGCTTTCTGCGTCTTCCTTTGCCCAAAGTCCCAATTCTACAGCAATTTCTCCGGCTGCTACCATACCAATTCCCACAGCTTCACCGTGTTTAAACAGACGATAATTTGTGACACTTTCGACTGCATGACCGATGGTGTGACCATAATTAAGAATAGCCCTCAGTCCAGATTCTTTTTCATCTTGACTGACAACATCTGCTTTAGCTTGACAAGAATGAGTTAATATGTAATTTATCAGGTCGGTTTTTACATAGCGGAGTTGATCAAGGTGTTTGCTGGCTGCCAATTGGCTAAACAATTCAGCATCCCAAATGATGCCATATTTGATCACCTCTGCCATTCCCGCCCGAAATTCCCGCGCTGGGAGAGTTTTTAATACTTCTGGATCAATAATAACTAGACGTGGTTGGTGAAAGGCGCCAATTAAATTTTTGCCGTGGGGATGATTTACGCCGGTTTTACCACCAACTGAGGAGTCTACCATTGCCAAAAGACTGGTAGGAACTTGGACAACGTTGATACCACGTAGCCAGGTGGCGGCGGCAAAGCCTGTCATATCACCAATTACACCCCCCCCTAATGCCACCATTGTCGAGGAACGTTCTAGGCGATTTTCTAGGGCGATGTTGTATATTTTTTGGATGGAGTTGAGGGTTTTATAGTGTTCGCCGGCTGGTAGGTTGTAGCTGGTGACTTCAAATCCGGCATTTTCGAGAGATGCGATCGCTCTTGTTCCATAATGTTTAAATATCATGGGGTTGGATACTAGCAAAACCTTCTTACCTAGTTGTAGACTAGACATTTTTTCACCTAACTGATCTAAACTAGCAGGTGCGATCGCTATTTCGTAAGCATTTTCCGGTAGATTAACTTTAATTACAGAACTCATTTTTCTACACCATAGATCAGTCCGGGTATTTTAGCGCATTCTGGAAGCTTGGGGGTAGGTAGTTCGGCTATGCTTACCGACGAAGAAATGAAATAGTTAATATTCAAAAATCAGTAAAGCACTGTTATACTGAGGAATGTGAAAGAATTAGACTTTTTTAAATACTTAATTTTTTGGTTCCATGAATAGGGGTTTAGTAGGGGTAAACTACGAAGAAATATCATAGTTTTTTAGTAATTTTACAAAAGCTCAAATCTCATTTTTCTGGAGTATATCTTTGCCAAATTCACTTCCATTAATTTATCTAGTTTTAATTTATGAAAGCACGATTACCCGATAACGAAGCACAGAGAATAGAAGCACTTTTAGAGTATAAAATTCTTGATACTGCACCGGAAGCTGCTTTTGATGATCTAACTCGTTTAGCTTCTTATATTTGTGGAACTCCCATAGCTTTAGTTAGTTTGATTGATACAAATCGTCAATGGTTTAAATCTAAACTTGGAATAGACGCGCTAGAAACATCTCGTGATATAGCATTTTGCAGTCATGCCATTTTACAAAATGATGTTTTTATCGTTCCTGATGCTACACTTGACGAACGATTTAAAAATAATCCCTTAGTTACATCAAGTCCCGATATTCGTTTTTATGCAGGTGTACCTTTAGTTAATGCTGAGGGGTACGCATTGGGAACTTTATGTGTGATTGATAATGTACCCAGAGAACTTAGTGAAAAACAGTTAGAAGCATTACGAATTTTAGGGCATCACGTAATTAAGGAATTAGAATTGCGACGTAATTTAGCAAATTTAGTGTTAGTAAAAAAAGAAAATCAAAAACAAAAACAAGCAAATAAACTATTTTTAATTAAGTTGGGGGGATGGTTTGGATTAGCATCCTTAGTAATGGTAATGATTGGTGCAGTTTGTTATCAAAACGTTAGAGTTTTTCTAGATATATATAATGAACAAAAAAAGACCTTGGAGCTAATAAATCTTCAAGAAAAAATATTATTTTATGTTAAACAAGCTGAATCTGCCCAAAATACTTATATGATTATGGCTAATCAGGTTAATTTAAATAAATATCAACAGGTGATTACAAATGTTAATCAAAAAATGGAAGAATTAAAAAAATTAACAGCAGATGAACCAGAGCAATTAAAGCGCGTTTTTGCAATTGAAGCACAGATAAAATTAAAGGTATCAACAAGTAAAGAAAATATTAGGTTGCGTCAGCAAAATAGTTTATCAAAACCATTGGAAGATTTTTTATCCATACAACGAAAAGAGATAAATGATAAAATATATCAAGATATTGATCAGTTAGAGCAAGAAGAAAGAAATAAACTGGTGAAGCAGTCTAAAAAATTAAGCACGAATGTTCAGAATACGATTTTAGCATTAGCGATCGCTATTTGTCTATCAATCTTAATCTTAGTTGTAGTCTACTACCTAATTTATCGGGAAATTACCGAACGTAAATCAACAGAAGAATCACTCAAACAAGAACGCAACTTTATTTCTAGCATCCTCGATACAGCCAGTATTTTAGTCATGGTGATCGATCCTCAAGGACAAATTATCCGCTTCAATCGAGCCTGTGAACAAACAACTGGTTACACCTTCAACGAAGTTACTGGTCGATGTTTCTGGAACTTGTTTATAGCAGAGTCAGATAAATCATCTACCCAAGCTATATTTGAGCAGCTAAAGTTAGGTAAAGGTGGAAAAGAATACGAAAGCTGTTGGATTACTAGAGACGGTAAACAAAGACTTATTACCTGGTCAAATACCACCCTGATTAATTATGAAGGGGATATTGAATATATCATCAGTACAGGTCTTGATATCACTGAACGCAAAGAAGTAGAAGATTCACTACAACGTCAATTAACTGCAATAGAAGCTGCCACTGATGGCATTGCGATCATTGGTAAAAATGGAGAATACGTTTATCTCAATAGTGCCTACATCACAATGTTTGGATATACCGATGCTAGTGAATTGATGGGTAAAACAAGAGAACATATTTATAGTCAAGATGAGATTAAATGGTTTGATGCTCAGGTGCAACCGATATTGATAGAAAAGGGTTATTGGCATGGAGAAATTGTAGCCAAGAAAAAGGACGGGAGTAAATTTGCCGAAGAAATTTCACTCACACGATTAGAACAGGGAGGAATAATTTCTGTTTGTCGTGATATCAGTGAACAAAAACAGGCTGAACAATATCTAAATGTACAATATGCGGCCACCAGTGCCTTAGCCATAGCTACAACTATTAATGATGTGACTCACTTGAGTTTAAAAGGAATTTGTCAAACTTTAGCATGGGATTGGGGCGAAATTTGGATAATTGACCAGGAAGAAAATATCCTGCGTTGTTTAGATATTTGGTATAGAGAATCTTTAGCAGGTGATGAATTTGCCGCAGTGACTCGAAAAATCACTTTTGCACCAGGAATTGGACTACCTGGAAGAATTTGGACTACAGGAGAATCTGTATGGTTAGATAATGTTTGCATTGACTGTAATTTTGAGAGAATAGAGATTGCTAACCGAGTAGGATTACATGGAGGATTTGGCTTTCCGATTCGCAGTGGTAATATCACAATTGGAGTCATGGCTTTCTTTCATCACCATATTCAACTAGAAAATCCAGAATTGTTGAGGGTGATGACTTCTATTGGTAATCAAATTGGTCAGTTTATCAAGCGCAAAGAGGCAGAAGAAGAATTACAACGTCAAAACTTGCGATCGCAATTATTAGCCAATGTTACTCTCAAAATCCGGGAATCTTTACAAATCCACGATATCCTCCAAACCAGCGTTACAGAAGTACAAAGGCTGCTACAAGCTGATCGTGTACTGATTATGGAATTGGAAGAAAATGGTTCTTTAACAGCCTTAAAAGAAGCAGTGATTCCTGGCTTGTCAATAGTTATGGGTGAAAATATTGTTGACCCTTGTTTTAAAGAAGATTACATTCAGAAATATCGTCAGGGCTGGATTGGTATGATTAACGATATAGCCCAAGCGAATATCGAACCTTGTCACTTGGAACTACTACAAAGGTTTAATGTTAAAGCCAACCTTGTGATTCCAATTTTCCTTAAAGATCAACTTTGGGGTTTATTAATTGCTCATCAATGTCACCAAACTCGTCAATGGAATAACTGGGAAACTGAACTTTTAAAATCCCTATCTGATCAAATAGGTATTGCCCTAGCTCAAGGTCAATTACTCACAGCAGAAACTCTGCAAAGACAAGAACTAGAATTAGCTCGTGAGCAAGCCGAGTTAGCTTCTCAAGCTAAAAGTAGTTTTTTAGCTAACATGAGTCACGAAATTCGGACTCCAATGAATGCAGTTTTAGGTATGACAGGTTTATTATTAGAAACTCCTCTTACCCCAGAACAGCGAGATTTTGTCGAAACAGTTCGTGTGAGTGGTGATGCTCTGTTAACCCTAATTAACGAGATTTTAGATTTGTCTAAACTAGAAGCCGGAGAAATGCTGTTAGAAACTCTGGATTTTGACTTATCTATCTGTATTGAAGAAGTATTAGAGTTGTTAGCTCCCCAAGCCCATGATAAAACATTAGAAATTGGGGCTTTAATTGATCGCAATGTCCCCACCCATCTCCAGGGAGATGCTAGTCGTCTACGACAAATTTTAATGAATCTGATTGGTAATGCGATCAAATTCACCAGTGTGGGAGAGGTGGTGGTGCAAGCAAAACTAAAATCAGAAACCCACACTACAGCTATTATTCATTTTGCGATTACAGATACGGGTGTTGGTATTAGTCCTGAAGATCAAAATAAGCTGTTTCAACCATTTACTCAAGTTGATGCTTCTATTACCCGGAAATACGGTGGCACAGGTTTAGGATTGGCTATTTGTCAACAGTTAGTAACTTTAATGGGGGGAGAAATTGGTGTCAAAAGTCAACGTGGTAAAGGCTCTAAATTTTGGTTCGAGTTACCTTTTAACAAGTTATCTGTACCTTTTTCTCAGAATAAAGAAAATGATATTCTTAACCAGCGACGTTTGTTAGTTGTAGATGATAATGCTACCAACCGGAAAATTATTTACCATCAGGCTACCTTGTGGGGAATGGAAGTAGATCAAGCCGATTGTGCTGTCGCTGCTTTGGAAATTTTACACCATTCTGCTGAACAAGGGATGTTGTATGATGTGGTTTTGGTCGATATGCAAATGCCTGATATAGATGGATTAACTTTGGGGGTGCAAATTAAAGCCAATAGTGCGATCGCTCATGTTCCTCTAATTATGTTAACCTCTACCAATCAAAGAGATGAAGTGCAGAAAGCATTAGATATCGGATTTACCAGTTATTTGGTTAAACCCGTCAAACCATCTCGACTGCTTGATACGATTATGAATATTTTACAGCATCAAACAAAATTAGATTATGCTTCAGTTTCTAGAGTTGAACAACCTCATATCTCTGGGGAATTTCCACAGTTACATGATCCTAGTAAACCAAAGTTAAAACTACTATTAGCAGAAGATAATCTGGTGAATCAAAAAGTTCTTGTCAAACAACTCCAACGATTAGGTTACAATCCTGATGTTGTTGCCAATGGTCAAGAAGTTTTGGATTTATTAGAAAAAGTTCCCTATGATTTAATTCTGATGGATTACCAAATGCCAATTTTAGACGGTTTGGAAACTACCAGAGAAATTCGTCGTCGAAATTTAAATTCATTTCCTAGTGGTCGTCAACCAGTGGTTATTGCTATCACAGCCAATGCCATGAAAGAAGACCAACAAAGTTGTATAGATGCGGGAATGGATGATTATTTAAGTAAGCCAGTTGCTAAGGATAAATTGGCAGCGATGCTAGAACGTTGGACTCAAGTAATATCTAGTCCAGAGTTAACAATTAATTGGGAATATTTACATCAACTTTCAGACAACAATACAGAATTTGAATTTGAATTATTGGAAATGTTTGTAGAAGATACTACGTCTCATATAGAGATGGCAAAAAGAGCGATCGCTGTTAATGATCTGACCCAACTCGCAAAAGAAGCCCATCATATCAAAGGTTCTAGTGGTAATGTTGGGGTGACAATCATGCAGGAAGCAGCAGAAAAGATTGAAGAAATGATTCGTAATCATGATCTGACTAATGTGGAAGATTTAATCTCACAATTAGAAGATTCTATCAATCACATCCAAGCTTTTTTAATTAAAAATAAATTACCTTAATCACAATTTGAGAGCCATTACTTTACACCACAGCACTTTACAGGCATAATCAATTTTAATGTCAGTCTCCGGGAGGTTTTAGATGAAATTTCTATATTCTATTTTACTCACACCATTCGTTGTATTATTAGCTTCTAGTGATGTTTCCGCAGCCATTAGAACCAAAACCATCGAGTATAAACAAGGAAATACAGTTTTAGAAGGCTATTTGGCCTATGATGACGCAATTAAAAGCAAGCGCCCTGGTGTATTGGTAGTTCACGAATGGAATGGTTTACAGTCCTATGTGAAAAAACGGACTGAACAATTAGCCAAACTAGGCTATGTTGCCTTTGCCGCCGATATATATGGTAAAGGAGTTAGACCAAAAAACCAACAAGAAGCCGGAGCGCAAGCGACATTTTATCGTCAAGATCGGAAATTATTACGCGAAAGAGCGATCGCTGGCTTAAAAGTTTTACAAAACTATAATTTAACCGACCCCAAACGCATTGCTGCCATTGGTTACTGCTTCGGTGGTGGAACAGTGCTAGAATTAGCCCGTAGTGGTGCAAATATCGCTGGTGTAGTCAGTTTCCACGGCAACCTCGACACCCCTAACCCCAACGACGCTAAAAACATCAAAGCCAAAGTATTAGTATTACATGGTGCTGATGATCCCTTTGTCCCAAAAGAGCAAATCACAGACTTTGAAGACGAAATGCGTCAAGCAAAAGTAGACTGGCAATTTATCTCCTACGGCAAAACAGTACATAGTTTCACCAACCCAGAAGCCAAAAATGACCCCAAAGGCGCGGAATATAATCAAATCGCAGATCAACGTTCTTGGCAAGCAATGCGGCAATTTTTCGCGGAAATCTTTCGCAAGCAACCTGTAAAGAAAAAATCCTAAAAAAATATAGTTAGTAGGGTGCGTCAGATGGAGAAATATGGCTAATGGTGGTGAAATTATCAGGTCTGACGCACCGTAGAAGAAAAAAACGATCATCTTCTCACATCAAAACCCCGCAAACCTTCCAAAGGTTCATACTTAACCAAAACTTCCTTCACCACAGCCGCAGGTGGTCCGACATGACACCACCGAACCATCTCTTCCACAATTTCCCGCGCCCCTTCAAACACAGCTTCTACACGACTATCAGGGAGATTTTGTACCCAACCAGTTAACCCCAACTGGCTTGCAGTCTCCACAGTAGCGTAACGATAGCCAACCCCCTGGACTCGGCCAGCAATAAAAACATGAGCGCGAACTAATTTTGGTACTGGTGGGCTATTTTGCATAAACAAATTTAGTATTATTAATCTTACTGGGACTATATAGCAGGAGTCAGGAGTCAGGAGTCAAGAGTATCTTGCCATAAGGCTTTTACTGTAGATTCTGTATCTCATTCAAGTGCATACCACTATAGAAATCATAAATTATTCGTGAAGAATATGTCTAACCTACCACCACTTAACACAGAAACAATTTGGGCAATTATCAATGATACAATTGATGATACCACCGTCAACCAATTGGTATGGTATTATTTAGGTTATCGCTATGACTCAGCCAGCAACAAATGGGATACCAGCCAAGTTATACCAGAATGGCGAGATGAGTATCCAGAACCAACAAATTTTCTTGATTCTCGCCCTGCAACCATGAAATTAACGCGCTCCATTCCCCAAGAAAACAAACAAATCCTCAAAGAAAAGTTAGGTTTCAAAGGTTATAAAATTGGTGAATTTGGACCCCGACAAACCCGTAGAGCAACAGCAGCTAATTGGTTATTAAGTTATATGCAATTAACAACAGGTAAAATTGAATAAAGAACTTTTTAAGACTTACGCATTAAACATCTCCAAAAAAGAATGTAAAACTGAGAATCCCTACACTCCTTAAGAGGGTGTTTGAAAAGTCTAAATTCATACTCGTCCTGGCGACTAGAAGTCGCGGCTACATAGACAAAACCCTTTATTTTCCGTTATACTTGAGAAGTCTATAACTTGCGTTTTTACATCAATATATCCCCTTTAGGCAAAAGCTCAAATTGTAACCTTGAGAAGTATAGTCCGCGCAGGCGGACTTTGTTTGTGTAGTAGCGATTTGTAATCGCCGGAAACTTTTCAAACATCCTCTAACCGAGAAGTATTGATCATAACCCCTCCTCGCTTGCGGGGAGGGGGTTGGGGGTGGGGTTCTTATCTTGAACTTTTCTCGCAATTTTGTAAAAAAACCCATATTACTTTTTCCCCAATTTCCAATCATTACCACCAGGTAACTGAGTTAAAAAATCAGCAATAACCGCAGGTAACTCTTTCACAGAATAAGAATATGTCAAAGCCAAAACTTCTAAACAAATTGAAATTACTTGGTTTCTTTCTACAACTTCAGTAATTTGAAATTCATTGTAAATACCATCTAAAACTTCCATACTCGCATCACGAATAGCCACTTCTATTTCATCTTCAATATAGGTATCCCATTCATTTAGATTAATATAATATGACTTTTTATTTTCTTTGAGGTTAAGTTTTTTAATTTCTATCAGTGAATTACGAATTGAAGCAGCCCAAGAGTTTGTTATTCGCTGTTCTACTTGAATTTTAATTAAATGAATCAATAAAATCTTCAAAAAAGATTGGATATTCCGTAAAATCCCCTGTCTACTCATTCCTTCTAAGTCATCAACAATAGCTAAAGCTTCTGTATAACGTTGTTGTAAAATTCTATTTCTGAGGTCAATTAATTCCTGTGTCATTTGTGTATTAGCCTCAAATTCAAACTTAGTTAAGAAATGTAGAGACGTTCCATGGAACGTCTCTACAGAATTTCCCTGCTCATAAATTTGCTTAACTGAGCAGTATTTAACCTAATATGGCCATTTCCAATCGCGAATTTCTGGCATATCTTCGCCGTGTTTAGCGATGTAGTGTTTGTGTTCGATCAGTTTATCTTCCAGTTGTTGTTTAACGTAAGCGGCTTTATAACCTAGTTTTGGTACACGATCAATTACATCCATGACTAAATGGAAACGATCAAGATCGTTGAGAACAACCATATCAAAAGGAGTGGTTGTTGTTCCTTCTTCTTTATAACCACGAACATGAAGGTTCTTATGATTAGTATGGCGATAGGTCAAGCGGTGAATTAACCAAGGATAGCCATGAAAAGCAAAGATAATCGGTTTATCAGTGGTAAAAATGGTGTCGAAATCTTTGCCGCTTAAACCGTGGGGATGTTCGCTTTGTGGTTGTAATTTCATCAAATTCACAACATTAACCACCCGCACCTTTAATTCTGGGAAATGTTGCCGCATGATGTCTACTGCTGCTAGAGTTTCTAGGGTGGGAACATCTCCAGCGCAGGCCATAACTACATCGGGTTCACCATCTAAATCGCTGCTCGCCCATTCCCAAATACCTAAACCTTTGGTACAATGTTTGATGGCTGCATCTATGTTTAAGTATTGCAACGCTGGTTGTTTACCTGCAACAATAACGTTAACATATTGACGACTTCTCAAACAGTGGTCAGTGACAGAGAGTAAAGTATTAGCGTCGGGTGGCAAATATACGCGAATAACTTCCGCTTTTTTGTTCAATACATGATCGATAAAGCCGGGATCTTGGTGAGAAAATCCGTTGTGATCTTGTCGCCAAACGTGAGATGTTAAGAGATAATTGAGAGAAGCTACTGGTCGCCGCCAGGGAATCCCACGGGTAGTTTTCAACCATTTGGCGTGTTGGTTGAACATAGAATCAATGATGTGAATAAATGCTTCGTAGCAAGAGAAGAAGCCGTGACGACCGGTGAGGAGATAGCCTTCTAACCAGCCCTGACAGTTGGTTTCACTGAGCATTTCCATGACTCGACCGTTGGGTGAGAGATGGTCATCTTCGGGGAGAGTTTGGGCTACCCAGGTGCGGTCAGTAACTTCTAAGACGGGATCTATGCGATTGGATGCGGTTTCGTCGGGTCCAAAAATGCGGAAATTACGACTTTTTTCATTGAGTTTCATGATATCCCGCAGAAATTTACCACTGACCTTGGTGGCTTCAGCGATCGCTCTCCCTGGTTCTGGTACATCTACAGCATAGTCTTCAAATTCCGGCATAATCAGATCACGCAACAAGGCTCCCCCGTTGGTGTGGGGGTTGTCTCCCATGCGGCGCTGTCCTTTGGGGGCTAATTCTGCTAATTCAGGAATTAGTGTACCGTTAGCGTCAAAGAGTTCTTCTGGTTTGTAACTCTTCAACCAATCTTCTAATAGTTGCAAATGTCCTGGTACTCCGGCAACATTACCAAAAGGAACTTGGTGCGATCGCCAATAATCTTCGGTTTTTTTCCCATCCACTTCCTTAGGACCCGTCCAACCTTTAGGAGTGCGTAAAACAATCATCGGCCATTGTGGTCTTTCTTTAAACCCATGC
The DNA here is from genome assembly GCF_034932285.1 of Cronbergia sp. UHCC 0137. Taxonomy (NCBI): domain Bacteria; kingdom Bacillati; phylum Cyanobacteriota; class Cyanophyceae; order Nostocales; family Nostocaceae; genus Cronbergia; species Cronbergia sp. UHCC 0137. Next base: position 3,996 of record NZ_JAYGHC010000046.1, on the reverse strand, counting down.
ACCCGCGCTTCTCTTTGGATACCTTGAATTTCTGGAATGATTATATCTAAAGTTGCCGCCATTTTTTGGTGAACATCGGCGGGATCTGAACCTTCCACAAAATACGGTTTATAACCATAGCCGATAAATAGGCTTTCTAGTTCATCATGGGGCAATCGTGCTAAAACTGTGGGGTTAGCAATTTTATACCCGTTCAAGTGCAGAATCGGCAAAACTGCACCATCAGTAACTGGGTTAAGAAATTTGTTAGAATGCCAGCTAGTAGCTAATGCACCAGTTTCCGCTTCTCCATCCCCAACAACCGCCGCAACCAGTAAATCAGGGTTATCAAAAGCAGCACCAAAGGCATGAACCAAAGCATAACCCAATTCTCCACCTTCATGGATAGAACCAGGGGTTTCTGGTGCAACGTGGCTAGGAATACCACCAGGAAAGGAAAACTGTTTGAAAAGTTTTTGCATTCCCCCAGCATCTTGGGAAATATTCGGGTAGTATTCGCTGTATGTTCCCTCTAAATAGGTGTTAGCAACGAGTCCAGGTCCACCATGACCAGGGCCAGCTATGTAAATTGTGTTCAAGTCGTACTTTTTAATGACTCGATTCAGGTGAGCATAAATAAAGTTTAGCCCTGGTGTAGTTCCCCAGTGTCCCAACAGTCGGGGTTTAACGTGTTCTATTTTCAGAGGTTCTCTCAGTAATGGATTGTCGAGAAGATATATTTGTCCAACTGAGAGATAATTAGCAGCACGCCAGTAAGCGTTAATTTTCTGTAGTTCTGTGTCTGATAATGGTTTTAATGGGGTTGTGGTTGCTAAGGTCATTGTCAACTCCAAAAAGTATTTGCACCTATTCAGGTTTATTGTAGCTGTGATTATTTTTTTTGAGTTTTGCTTAATAAGTTCTTTTTATTTGCGGATGTTTTCTAGTCTGTACGGTGTATCAGGTAGATTGAAGAAGGAGTCAAGAGTCAGGAGTCAGAATATAAAAACGCAACTTAGGGTAATAATTAGCCCTTATTTCTTAAATAGAGCAATATGGCTGAAATAATGCTCATTTATCAACTAGATTTTTTGGAAAAAATTCACTATAGTAGCGACATTACTGTGATTTTTAAAAGCCATGAGCAAGTTATATTCTCAATTCAACAAAAACCGTAAATTACCCCAAATATTTGTTTTAATTTTCACCCTGATCAGTCTCTTGTCCTGTGGTTCAGGAATGAATAATAACAATACTACTGTGGCTGTTCCCACTGCAAAAGAAATTCAAGTATCTCAAAACAACTTACCTAAAAATATTGCTCAAGCAGTTTTAAAAGATGCTTCCCAGCGTTCTGGGGTGAAAATTGCTGATTTGAAAATTACACAAGTCACAGCAACAACCTTTGGTAATGCTTGCGGCTTTAAATTTGGGGAAATCTGCACAAAAGAGTATAAACCAATTCAAGGTTGGTCAATAGTTGTAAATGTAGACAAAAAACCTTGGACTTATCATGTCAATAAACCAGGTTCACAAATTGTTCTTGATCCCCAAATTATTGTCTCTAGTGCCACCCAATTACCAGAAAATATCGCTGATAAAATTTTACTTGATGCTTCCCAACGTTCTGGTTTACCAATTAACACCATCAAAATTATTCAAGCTACACCAAAAACCTTCAGTAATTCTTGCGTATTCAATTTTGGTGAAGTCTGCGCTCAGATATTTGACCCGATTGAAGGCTGGATAGTAACCGTTCAGGTTAAAGGCCAATCTTGGACTTATCATGTAGACCAATCCGGCTCACGCATGGTTTTAGATCCTAGTATCAGCAATTAAAAAAATAAAATGTTAGTGAAATTTGAGGTTTTTGGTATATAATAAGGGATTGTGTTGAATTAAAGCCCTCCCATGCCTAAACTCAAAACTCGTAAAGCAGCAGCAAAACGGTTCCGTGCCACAGGTACTGGTAAAATCGTGCGTCGCAAGGCTTTCAAAAACCACCTACTAGAACACAAGTCTGCTAACAAAAAGCGCAATATGTCTAAAATGGCTGTTGTGGATGAACGGGATGCAGACAATGTACGCTTAATGCTCCCTTATTTGTAAATCCTTCAGGTAGTAAGATATGACCCGGGTAAAACGCGGTAACGTAGCTCGTAAACGCCGCAATAAAATTCTCAAATTAGCTAAAGGTTTTCGTGGTTCTCACTCGACTCTGTTTAGAACCGCTAACCAACAGGTAATGAAGGCACTTAGAAGTGCCTACCGCGATCGCAAAAAGAAAAAGCGCGATTTTCGCCGTCTGTGGATCACTCGGATTAATGCCGCTTCTAGGCAGCACGGCTTGAGTTACAGCCAGTTAATCGGAAATTTGAAAAAAGCCAACGTGGAACTAAATCGCAAGATGTTAGCGCAATTGGCGGTTTTAGATCCTGCAAGTTTTAGCAAAATTGCTGAATTGGCAAGCTCAATGAAAGGTTAAGGTTGTCCCAAGGATGAACTATGAAGGTTGAAGTGTACCCTACAAATAAATCTGGGGGGGTGAAAAATGAGGGCTTTTGGTTCCCATTTTCATCCTTCATCCTTTATTGTTTATTTTTGTTGGGCAAAATATTAGTATTATCAACTAGCTTGTTGGTATTATTTTTTGGGTTTTGGGGTACGGATTTGGTCGCATCTGCCGCCCCGATGTCAGAAATTCAGCAACGCGGTTATTTAAATATTGCTGTTAAAGATAACTTGCGTCCTTTGGGATTTAGGGATGAACAGGGCAATTTACAAGGCTTAGAAATTGATTTAGCGAAACGTTTAGGGGCTGATTTACTGGGTAATAAAGATGGTGTGAAGTTGCTACCCGTAGCCAATAGCGATCGCCTATCTGTGATTTTAGACCAAAAAGTTGATTTAGCGATCGCTAGAATCACCGCTACTGAGTCACGTTCTCGAATAGTTAGTCTCAGTGTTCCCTATTATTTTGATGGTGCTGCTTTAATTACAAAAAATCCTGCTATTAAAGATTTAAAAGATTTAGAAAAAGGTAAAATAGCTGTACTTAACAACTCCAGTACCATCGGTCAGGTAAAATATTATCTTCCTAATGCTGAATTAGTCGGGGTTGATTCCTATATCCAAGGACGGGAAAAAATAGAAAGTCAAGCCGTAGATAGTTTTGCGGCTGATGGGAGTGTGCTAAGTGGTTGGCTACAAACATATCCAGAATATCATATTTTACCTACAAAGTTATCTACTGAACCTTTATCTGTAGTCATGGCCAGAGGATTGCAGTATGATGAATTAAGACGAAAGGTAAATGAAGCGATCGCTCGTTACCAAGTCACAGGTTGGCTCAAAGAACGCACCCAATATTGGAAACTTCCATAAGGGGGCAGGGGGCAGGGGAGGAATAAATCTTTTATTACCAATCACCAATTACCAATTACCAATCACCTATTACCTATAATAATGGATAAAAATCTAGTTATCGTTTATCTTTCTATTTTCATTGGGTTACTCGCATTTGCTGGAGTGACTGTATTTCGCCAAATCTTCAAAACTCGCAAACTAGAGAGTTCTTTAGCCAAATTAAAAACCAAGCTAAATAAAGAAAAAGGTACCGCTCAAGAATATTATGAATTAGCCAGTATTTACTCAGAAAAAAAAGTCTTTACCTTAGCAATACCATTATTTCAAAAAGCTCTTAAAGCTGCCGAAGAAGAAGGAGAAGAAAGTATTGCTCCTATTTATAACGGTTTAGGTTACGTTTATTTTGCCCAAGATCAATATGATTTAGCAATTCGTCAATATAAAGAAGCCATCAAACTTAAACCAGACTATGTAGTAGCTTTGAATAATCTGGGTCACGCTTACGAGCGCAAAAACTTAAATACTCAAGCGCTAGAAATGTATGAACAAGCCCTGAAATTCTCCCCCAATAATCCTACAGCAAAACGTCGGGCTGAATCTTTGCGTCGTTTGGTGATTGCGTAAAATTTAGACTTGACAAATTTTCCTAAA
>NZ_JAYGHC010000045.1:27175-42560 GCF_034932285.1 Cronbergia sp. UHCC 0137 | reverse complement strand
TATATAGTAGATTTTTCTGTTTGGCGGGGATTGAATATTCTTGCAGCTTATGCAATGCTTGATGACCTTGATAAATACATAGTTAAGATTACTTAAACTTATGCCAAAATATAATCTATTTGTCTGCAAATCTTGTCACAGTTCTGCTCAAAAAAGACCAGAAAACCCCCCTTTTGATGGTGCAATTTTAATTGACAAACTAAATGATTTATGTCATGAAAAATTGTTACATAATGAACTGGAAATTAAACCCGTTGAATGTTTGTGGGCTTGTAATCAAGGCTGTGTTGTAGCTGCCTCATACCCAGATAAACCCACCTATCTCTTCGTCAATCTTACCCCTGGAGAAAGTGCCACAGCCTTATTATATTTTATGCAACTGTATATCAAAAGCGATAAAGGCAATGTAGTTTGGAAACAGATTCCTGAACTGTTACAATCTGCTATTTTCGCTCAAATACCACCGTCAAATAATTCGTAGTGCGATGCCTGTGGCGTTTGCAGTAGCGTCTCGTAGAGAGCGATCGCTGTTCCTGTAGGATGCTTTAGCAAAGCGTAACACATCACCCAACCTCGCAAATAGTCGAACAATGGTATAGCATAGTTCGACTATCTATACATAAAGAGGAGTATAATACTACTAAGGTTAAAAATACTTGACTTATGTTAATTCAAAAGATTGTTCAAGAACTGCAAGATATACCTGAAGATAAACTCGCAGAACTTTATAACCTAATTCATTATTTTCGACTAGGTTTAAGTCAGGAACGCACACAACCCCGTACCCCTGGTTTATTGAAAGGGAAACTTAGCGATGCTTTCTTTGAACCACTGCCAGAAGAGGAACTTCAGCAATGGGAATGAGCTACCTTCTCGACACCCATATCTTTACTATGGTGGCTCTTTGATGATACAAAACTGCACACTAACTGCCGAGAAATCATTCGCAACCCAGTAAATTACATCATTGTTAGCAGCTCTTCCGCTTGGGAAATTGCCACCAAATACCGCATCGGCAAACTACCCGAAGCCAAACAACTGGTTGAACAATATTCGCAAATACTGCATCAGGCTAAATTTATCGAACTTGCCATCACCACAGATCATGCCCTTAGAGCAGGAAGCTTACCAATTGCTCATCGAGATCCTTTTGACCGCATAATAATGGCTCAATCTGAACTCGAAAGCTTGCCTGTTATCACCTATGACACAGCCTTCCAGACTGGACTGATTGAAGTAATTGGCAACCTCAAGTAAAATTTACTCCCAACACAAGTTGATTCGTCAGGTATTGCAAGCAAGCTCTTGTAGGTTGAGTGAAACACAGCGAAACCCAACAAGCAAACGAATAAAGTACCAACTACTGTAAATAGGTTAAGAATAAATGTGCATTAGGGTACAGTTTAGTGTTAGCGATCGCCTGTAATTATCTCAATGATCGCTTTTATATCATAGAAGAGTAAACATAGCTATTTCCAGGAGTTTTTGCTGTGAACTATCAAGAGCGTATCACTATCGACCCACGGATTCGCAGTGGAAAGCCCTGCATTAAAGGTACTCGTATTACCGTTACAGATGTGTTTGATTATCTGGGGGGTGGTATGACTATTTCTGAAGTGCTAGACCATTTTCCTGATTTAACCCTTACTGATATTCAAGCCTGCTTTGCCTATGCTGCAAACCGCGATCGCCGTTTAGCTATTCTTCCTAATGAAGCTGCTGTTTGACGAGAATCTATCACCTAATGGTAAAATTCTTACAATTAATTATCATTAACCTCAATGATTCTTGGCAATGACAATTACCTTAACCATTCAAGACTACAATGAACTTTTAAAAGCAAGTAAGGAAAATACTGCCTACTGCCCAGTGTTAGAAACATCTGAATATCTTGATGAAATGCCCAAACAGCTTGGTAGAGGCTACTATCGTACAATTGAAGTATATCCTCAACTTTGGTTATATATTTTTGATAAAAAATATCATCACGATATTGTGTTGAAAACCCCAATGAATAATCATCCTCTCCAGTTTGGTGCTTTAGCAGTAGGTATGTACACGGATCAATATGGGCAGGTTGGGGGAGGATATACATTAATTTCTGGTGGTGGCACTCAGCACAAAATTGACGTACTCTATCCCCATTCTCAAAGGATTTTAGGGGTTGACATAGAAATGCCACCCCAGCTATTGAGGACTTTTTTCCCTGGTAAGGATGGGGAAATGCTACCTGAGTTAAAATTTTTGGCAAAAGAAAGTAATCAGCAATCATTAATTTACCCCAAGACTCATCCAGCTATTCAAAGTGTCGTACTGCAAATTATTAACTGTCCCTATCAAGGAGTAACTAGGCGGATGTATTTACAGGGTAAAGTCATAGAATTAATGGCTTTGCAGTTAGCTCCTTTCTTAGAAGATCATCAAGTCAAGCAATTACCATCACGCTTAAAACAAGAAACTATTGCCAAGATTTATCATGCCAAGGAAATTTTACAAGCACGTTTAGAGAATCCACCGTTATTGTCCGAGTTGGCACAACAGATAGGTGTGAGTGAGAGTACCCTGCAAAGAGGATTTCAGATGCAATTCGGTACAACTGTGTTTGGTTATTTGACAAATCAGCGTATGGAACAGGCCCATGAACTGTTACAGAATCGTAGTTTTACAGTTGCTGAAGTTGCGAATATTGTGGGTTATTCTCATTTAGGACATTTCGCTGCTGCCTTTAAACGCAAGTTTGGCATCACCCCACGAGAATATTCTTTGAGTAAAAAGCTTGTTTCGGGACTATAAGACTGTTTTGGGATAGACTCAACTCGCTCTACTCTTTTACACTCTGTTTATTGGTAATTAAGAAATTTACGCAATAAGTAATATTATTTAGTGGTGTAGGGAGTAGCATGAAAAGTTGGCATTTTGCTTTTAGCAGCAAGGGTTTGGCATTATCACTGAAAATTCATCTGTGGTTGGTAGTGGGTGTAGTCGGGATCATCTGTAGTGTATGTCAACCTGCACAGGTATTGGCATCAGAAAAGCAGCAAAATGCCATTAGGCAGAAAATTTTACTGGCTCAATCAACTGTACTGGTTACAGGAGTCAAGGCAAGTCCCACAGATAAAGGTGTAGAAGTAATTTTAGAAACAACCCAAGGGGAAAAACTGCAAGTCACAAATCGCAGTGAAGGTAATAACTTTATTGTAGATATCCCTAATGCTCAGTTGCACTTATCATCGGGAGAAGCTTTCACATTCCGTTCGGAAAAACCGACTGCGGGCATTACTGAAATAAGTGTTACAAACATTGATGCTAATGGTGTGCGCGTGATGGTACTGGGTGAGAAAGTTTTGCCTACAGTTGAGTTATTTGATGGGGATGAAGGCTTAATTTTTGCTGTAGCATCTACAACGACTGCGACACAGCCACCACAAACACCGCAAGAAGAACCAACAGCGCAACAGGATGAACCAATTGAGTTAGTAGTTACCGGGGAACAAGACCAGTATTTCACACCGAATTCGAGTACAGCCACACGCACAGATACACCGATTTTGAAAATTCCCCAGTCAATTCAGGTGATTCCTCGCCAAGTTTTAGAAGAGCAGCAAGTAACTCGCTTAGAGGAAGCTTTACAAAATTCTAGTAGTGTTGTCTATAACGGTACAGATACGGGCAGTGATTTAAACTATAGTATTCGGGGATTTGACCAAGCACCTGTATTGCAAAATGGCTTTCGTCAATATGATTTTGCTGAGATTCCCGAAGTCGCCAACATAGAACGCATTGAGGTGTTAAAAGGGCCAGCATCTATACTTTATGGTGAGATTCAACCTGGAGGTTTAATTAATATAGTTACGAAACAACCTCTATCTGAAGCTTTTTATCAAGGTGAACTACAATTTGGTTCCGATGGCTTGATTCGTCCGCAAATAGATATTTCCGGGCCTTTAACAGATGACAAACGCCTACTTTATCGGTTGAATGCAGTATATTCTCGCCGAGATGGTTTTCGAGATTTTGATCAAGAGTTTAAGCAATTTTTTATTGCACCTGCGTTAACCTGGAAAATTAGCGATCGCACCAACTTAGCTTTTGATTTACAAGTCTCTAACCGCGAACAACCTTGGGATTCCGGTACAGTGGCTTTTGGGGATGGAGTTGTGGATACTCCGCGTAGTAGGATTTTTAATGAACCCGATGATTTCCTCCGGCGTGATTTCTTGAGTCTGAATTTATCTATAGACCACAAATTTAGCGATAACTGGTCAATTCGCAATGCTTTTCGCTTTACAGATTCCACCGTTTTCTCTGATAAACTCAGCATCTTTCTGGGATTTAACGAAATAACTGGTAATCTTAATCGAGTTTTTGCTTTCGATGATTTCAATTCTCGCAATTACGCCTTACAAACTAACGTTGTTGGTAAATTTACCACTGGCGGACTCAAACACACTTTACTATTTGGCGCAGATTTAAGTCGCAACAATACCAGTCGCTTTGCTTTAGCTAACTTTACCCCTTTCCCCATTAATGTTTTCAATCCCAGCTATGGCGTAAATCGGCCAAATTTCAATAGATTGCTTTTTGATCGGGATTCGGAAAGCGATCGCTTAGGAATTTATCTGCAAGATCAAATTGAGATCTTTGCAAAATTAAACCTACTACTAGGTTTGCGCTATGAAACAATAGCCCAAAGAACTGAGAATGTACCTGCTTTATTTTACCCAGGTGGTGATACAACTCAAAATGATTCTGCCTGGACACCCAGAGTCGGTTTAGTTTATCAACTAATTCCCAATGTTTCCTTCTACGGTAGTTATTCCCAATCATTTAACCCCAATGTGGATGAAATAGGAGCAGATGGCAATCCCTTGAAACCTGAACGAGGGGAAGGATTTGAACTAGGGGTAAAAACAGAAATATTAGGTGGAAATTTGTTGGCGACGTTAGCTTATTTTGACGTTACCAAGCAGAATGTCGTTACGGAAGATCCGAATTTTCCAGGATTGGGTATTTCCATTGCCACAGGTGAACAGCGCAGCCGAGGTGTAGAATTAGATTTGACGGGAAAAATTTTACCTGGCTGGAATATGATTACTTCCTATAGCTATACGGATGCAACAGTCACTCAAGATAATACTATTCCTGTGGGCAACAGCTTGACAGGGATTCCCCAACACAAAGCCAGTCTGTGGACAACCTACGAAATTCAAAGTGGGAGTTTGCAAGGGTTGGGCGGGGGAATTGGGGTTAACTACGTTGGCGAACGTCCAGGAGATTTGAATAATAGTTTTACCCTAGATAGCTATTTCCTCACCAATGCAGCATTATTTTACCGCCGAGACAACTGGAAATTTGCCCTCAATTTCCGAAATCTATTTGATGTTGAATACACAAACAGCAAGGGGCGATTTGGTAGCCGCACCAGTGCAGGTATCCCTGGAGAACCTTTCTCGGTTGTAGGTTCGATTTCGGTGAGTTTTTAGGATGTGGGTAATTGTGCGATTATTACTGTTAAGTTGTTTGATGTTAGTCTCACTTTTAGGTTGTCATCGCCAACCGACTGACATCCCATCTTCTCATCGCACACCCACCCCCCCAGGTGATTGTCAAACGGTGCGACATCTGGGGGGAAAAACGCAGATTTGTGGACAGCCGCAACGGATTGTGGTTCTCAATCCCAAGATGTTAGACATCTTACTTTCCTTAGATGTACAGCCGATTGGCTACGCCGAAATATTTACCAATCGTCACGGTGACTTTGATCAGCCTAGCCAGCAGATTCCCTATTTAGGTGATCGCATTACCCAACCAATTGCTAACCTGGGGATGAGTAGCAAACCATCCCTAGAAACTATCATCAGACTCAAGCCCGATTTAATTTTGGGGGATATTAGGGGAAATCAGCAACAGTATACTCAACTTTCACGAATTGCTCCTACATTGCTATTTGAGTATGTTGGTAGGGATAAATGGCAAGATTCTCTACAAGCGATCGCTCAAGTATTAGGACGCAGCAATCAAGCTAAAAAAATCATAGCAGCCCATCGTCAACAAATAGCAACAACCCGTCAAGCATTAGCATCGGTTGTGAAAGCCTATCCAAAAGTCCTCATGGTTTCCTCACAACAACTCAACTCCTCAATCAATCTGGTTACTCCTCTAGATTTTTGTGGGAGTTTATTAGAGGATATTGGATTTAAACTAGCCACTGTTTCCCACTCTGAGCCGAAAAATATTACTCAACCGATTTCGGTAGAAATATTACCCCAACTTAATGCCGATTTAATCATTGTCCAAGGGCATAACATTGTAGAATTAGGCAGAATAAAAAATACTAATAGTTTTGCAGAAACTCAATTGCAATCTGTCAAAAATTCCTGGAAAACAAACACTCTGGCTCAGTCATTAACTGCGAGTAGAAACAACCGAGTTTACTTTATTCCTACTTATATTTGTCTGGGTTTACCTTCACCCAGTGGTACACAGATTACTCTTCAATCTTTACAAGACCAACTATCACCCTTGGCTAAAACAGTGAATCAAAATTAACTGACTTCAGTTGCTTGGTGCAAGATGTGAATGTACGGATTTTTTCAAAAATCAAATAGAAGTCCTATAGTTAGTTTTCAAGTGCTTCTAGCCAAGCGTGTAATTCAGTGCGATCGCAGTCTCCTGTAGGTTGGGTGAAACGCAGCGAAATCGAATAAGCAAACGAATAAAGTACCAACTACTGTAAATAGGTTAAGAATAAATGTGCGCTAGGGTACAGCTTAGTGTTAGCGATCGCCTATTAACTCCCCCGAAGTGGGTGCGATCGCTTTTTAAGAATTACCATCCAATCCCGACAACCAAGCATCTAAATCAGCCATGCTGGTAAAATCAAGCAGCGCTTCCCCTAGATTTTCCAATTGTTCTAAGGGAAGGGATTCGATGCGCGATCGCACCTCCTGGGATAATTCTCTCACCAGTCGGGTTAATAGACGTACAATAAGCTGATACTATTCTACTTCGCGTCCCTTTTCCTTTATTTCTCAGTAAACCCGTATTTATTAGAGTGTAATTCCTAACATATCTTCTACCTCCCTTTGACTTTTACCTTCAAACTTATCTAAATAAGCTATAAATTACCATTTCTGGATAGAAATTTGCCGTTTTTGGATAGAATTTACATATCAATCAATAGTACACTCTAGATATTTCGGTCAATTGCTGCTGTAATGACTAACTAAAAAACTTAAATTATTAAAATTTAACTCAGACAATGACAGCTAAACTGCATCAGATATCAAATCAACTTCCTCCCCTACAACGATTACTGCAATATGGACAAAAATATCGGGTTCAAATTTATCAAGCCTCTACCTACTCTGTAATCAATACTATTTTAGATTTAGCACCACCGTGGTTGGTTGGTATTGCTGTAGATATATTAGTTCAACAACAAAATTCTTTGATCGCTAAATTTGGCATTAAAGAAGTAGTATGGCAATTTGTGATACTTTCATTAATCACCATTATTGTTTGGATATTTGAATCACTCTCTGAGTATGCCTATAATAGACTTTGGCGAAATTTAGCCCAAAACATTCAACATAATTTACGCTTAGATGCCTACAATCATTTACAAGAATTAGAATCAGCTTATTTTGAAGACAGTAGTACAGGCGGTTTGATGTCAATTCTCAGCGATGATATCAACCAACTCGAAGATTTTTTAAATGGGGGAGCAAATGAGATTATTCAAGTCACAACTTCCTTAATAGTTTTAATTGCTGGGGCGTTTTTTATTTTGCCAGTAAATATTACTCTAACAGCAATGTTACCCATGCCCTTTATTCTTTGGGGTTCTTTGGTATATCAAAAACGTCTTGAACCACGTTATGCTGATGTCAGAGAAAAAGTTGGTTTTCTCAATTCCCGGTTAGCTAATAATATTAGTGGAATTATAACCATAAAAAGTTTCACAGCAGAGAAATATGAAAGTGCCAGACTAGCAGAAGAAAGTGAAGCTTATAGAAAAAGTAACGCCAAAGCAATTAAACTTTCTGCGGCTTTTATTCCCTTAATTAGAATGTTGGTTTTAGCAGGGTTTACGGCTTTGTTATTTCTGGGAGGAATGGCAGCATATTCACAGAAAATATCCATAGGTAATTATAGTGTTTTACTGGTGCTTGTACAAAGATTACTGTGGCCATTGGTTTTTTTAGGAGAAACTTTTGACCGTTATCAAAGAGGAATGGCTTCTACTAGGCGAGTGATGGATTTATTAGATACTCCCATCGAAATTACTACAGGAGATGTGCCTTTAGTTGCTGAAAATGTGCGGGGTGAAGTTGATTTTAAAAACGTTACCTTTGCCTATCGCAATAGTAAGGCGATCATTAAAAATTTATCATTACATATTCCTGCCGGAACAACTATTGCCATTGTTGGTTCAACTGGTTCTGGTAAAAGCACTTTAGTGAAATTATTATTGCGTTTTTATGATGTTTCTCATGGCTCAATTACCATTGATGGCATTGATATTCAAAAGTTGAATTTATCTGATTTGCGTCGCAGCATTGGTTTAGTGAGTCAAGATGTATTTTTATTTCATGGTACAGTAGCGGAAAATATCGCCTACGGGACTTTTGAGGCTAATGATGCAGCAATTATTGAAGCAGCAAAAATTGCGGAGGCACATGATTTTATTGTGGAATTATCCCAAGGTTATGAGACGATAGTTGGGGAACGAGGACAAAAATTATCTGGGGGACAACGCCAACGGATAGCTATAGCTAGAGCAGTTTTGAAAAATCCACCAATTTTGATTTTAGATGAAGCGACATCTGCGGTGGATAATGAGACGGAAGCGGCAATTCAACGCTCTTTAGATAAGATTACCGTAAATCGGACAACGATCGCGATCGCCCATCGTCTATCTACAATACGCCACAGTCATTGTATTTATGTCATGGATAATGGTCAAATTGTCGAGCAGGGTAAACATGAAGAATTACTCGCACTGGATGGTATTTATGCCAGTTTGTGGCGCGTACAATCTGGGATTTAACTCCACCACCACTATAGTCTGTGCAATGCAGAACCCCACAACTCATACCACACTGGATTGCAATAGGCAAAAGAAGTATGATTTAAACAATTCATCTTGAAAAGCAGCTATATGAATTATGAATGTTAAACTCGTACAATCAATCAAGCAAATGATTTTAGCATTGCCACCAGAAGAGCAGAACTGGTTAAAGGCACAGCTAGTTCAGAAAAGCTATCACTCCCCTGCTCAGGTTGTCGATCTCAATTCCTTCAGTGGCATTATCCAGATCAGGCAAGATCCGCTTGAATTTCAACATCAGATACGGAATGAATGGACGTGACGAACAAAAGATACGTTATTGATACGAATGTTACCTTATATCTTTTAGGTGGACGGCTTCTAAACACCTTACCTGTTGGTGAATTCTACTTGTCTGTGATCAGCGAAATTGAAATGCTTTCTTATCCAGCGATTAGCGCGGAAGAAGAGTTAAAAATTCAACATTTTCTATCACAAGTAATAGTAGTTGGTCTAGATAAAGATTTGAAAAATGCTGTTATCAAACTGCGTAAGCAGTATCGACTGAAATTACCAGATGCGATCATTTGTGCTACTGCCCTAATTTATGATGCAGTATTGTTAAGTAATGATTTACAACTGGCAAGTGTCGCAGAAATTAGCGTTGATACTGTTCAAATTCAATAGTTAACTCAAGTTGCTAGTTATTTATTTTTCGGATATTTTGTAGTTTGTAGGGTGTGGTTCGGCAAGCTCACCAACCACGTCAGACAGAATAATTTAGGCTAAAATCAGTAATTTTAAGTTTCTGACGCACCTTATTTGATCTAACTAGCAACTTACATTAGTTAGTAAATTAGGGCAGTAAGGATAACAAAAAGACTTTAGAAAAACCTATTGCAATACGGACTATTCTTTACTTTGCTGTCCACCATGCTAAAGCATAGGGTTGAGTTGGTTCATTAACTTGTTGACGAAACTGGACGCGAATTTTATAATTACCTTTAGTAGGAACTGGACAGAAAATATGTTCGACGCTATCAATTTGGCTGATTGAGGAGCAAACAATACCAGAATCAGAATTTTTTGCATCAGCTTTAACTAAGTAAAGATCGAGATTATTCAAACCGCGATCGCTAAATGTTTCATCCAGATCATATTTTTGGTTTTGGTTTAGATCATTTAGTTCCACCAACCGATTCCAAGTTAAAGTAATAGCGACAAAACTATCTTGTTTTAAAGGTTTTTCTAAAGCATATTCCACAGAAGCATCAGCATTTACACTGTAGTAATCCCAACCAATAGCCGGAACAGGAGTTGAAGATTGCCATTGACCAGAGCTAAATTGTTGATAGGCGCGAAAGGCGTTTAAATGACCTGATCCCATTTGAGCATCTAAGGGAATTGTCTGATCTTTAAAAGCATCAGAAGCCAACCAATCTTGATTTTGTTTATCAATTAAAGTCCGGGTCATTCCCAACCGCAAACCATCACCATGATCTTCCAGTTTGTCTGCTGAATTGAGTAATACAGCCTTCATAACTTGATGATTACGAGCAGAAGGAGTCCAATTGGGTTGTTTTTTGATTAACTGGCGATCGCTATATTCTTGTAATAAAGCCACCGTAGCTGTAACATGGGGTGCAGCAAAACTTGTACCTGTAGATTTATTCGCCTTACCATCAGGGTTCAATAAGGGAATATTACTCCCAGGCGCAACTAAACTGATCGCCCGACGACCACCAAGATTAAATTCTTTCCCCACTAGACGACCTTCCACCCCTTGATAACTACCAGCCAAATTAGAAACATCAACTTTTTTAAAAATCCCCTCTCTCCGGGATGAAAAAGCCACGTTAACTCCGTTAAAATTATCTGTAGGAATGGGAATCCCACCTTTGCCTTGATTGCCAGCGATCGCATACACCACATCATGAACCCGACTAGACCAATCAATACACAACGTCAATAAAGCATTCCCATCCAAAACAGCCTCCGGGCGAGGGTCACGGGTCAAAGGTTCACCAAAACTAAAGTTAATACTGCGGATATCGCCACCATTTTGTAAAGCTATGTGTTGGGCTGATAAACACTCCTCCGGTTGACCCATATTTTTAGTAGAACCAACCGCCGATGAATATAATCGCGCATTTGGGGCTATACCAGGCACAGCTTTATCTTGACTCACCATCACAGAAGCAACATTATAGGCGTGAGGATCAACACCGCTATTGGATTTAGCTTGCAGATTGCGTGAAAACACACCCGCTAAAAATACAGCCCGATTTTTAGACACCGCCTTATCCCAGCCGAACATACCCGGCCGCCCAATTTCTACCTGACCAATAGCAATTTTGCGCCCAGTTAAATTGTAAGGAGCTTGCTGTAGTTTAAGAGCATCAATCCCATTAATTCCCAAAGAACTGCCGAAATTTGCCGCCAAAACAGGCAAACTCAAACACGAAACACCCAATCCCCCAATAATCCAACTTAGTTTTTTGTTCATATCAATATCACGGATTTAATGGATTACACAGATGACACGGAATGGACGATCATCCAATCACCAATCACCAATCACCAATCACCAATCACCAATCACCAATCACCAATCACCAATCACCAATTATTAATTAACAAATTCCACCTATTTTGTTACAATACCTACAGACGAGGACGCTTAAACACCTGCTAGCCATGAACCAAAACCTATCTCAAAAGCCCATTGTGATCGCTCCATCTATTTTATCAGCGGATTTCAGTCGTCTGGGTGACGAAATTCGTGCAGTAGACAAAGCCGGAGCCGATTGGATTCACGTTGATGTAATGGATGGACGTTTCGTACCGAATATTACGATCGGACCCCTGATAGTTGAGGCGATTCGTCCAGTTACCTCTAAACCCTTGGATGTCCATTTGATGATTGTCGAACCAGAAAAGTATGTAGAAGGTTTTGCTAAGGCTGGCGCTGATATTATTTCTGTACACGCTGAACATAACGCTTCACCCCACCTACATCGTACTTTAGGACAAATCAAAGAACTAGGCAAAAAAGCAGGTGTTGTACTTAATCCTGGCACACCTTTAGAGTTGATTGAGTACGTGATTGAGCTTTGCGATTTAGTGCTGATTATGAGCGTTAACCCCGGTTTTGGTGGACAAAGCTTTATTCCCAGCGTCATACCCAAAATTCGCCAACTACGCCAAATGTGTGATGACCGTGGACTTGACCCCTGGATCGAAGTTGATGGGGGACTAAAAGCCAATAATACCTGGCAAGTTTTGGAAGCAGGTGCCAATGCGATCGTTGCTGGTTCAGCCGTATTTAACGCTAAAGATTACGCTGAAGCAATTACCAACATTCGTAATAGCAAGCGCCCTACACCAGAATTAGCCACAGTGTAGTTTATTTGATTAGGGGTTTAGCAGTGCTAAACCCTTGATTCAAAATCTTAGATTCTGACACTGATGAATAGGAATATACTCCATTACTTAGATCAAGTAACGAATGAATTTAATTTTGTCCGACTACTTAATTGGGAGTAAATATACTAAATTGATATATAGTGTTATTAAACCATATTTAGAGATTTTTAGTTAAATTGTGAGGCTGTTCTATGCCTGAAGTAAATTTTCAACAGCCCATTAATGATGCTACGGGGCTTTTAAAGGGTTACGCATCTGGAATACGAGACTTTGAAAGGGCTGAATTGGTTGATGCTGATTTACAAAATTTTGACTTGAAAGGTGCTAACTTGAGCTATGCTGATTTGAGTACAGCTAATTTGAGAGGTGCTAATCTGCGGGGATGTGATTTGAGTTTCGCTGATTTGAGTCAAGCAAATTTAATAGATGCAGATTTACGAGGAGCAATGTTGTTTTCTGCTAATTTACGTCAAGCTAATTTAACAGGGACTCATTTAGAAAAAGCCGATTACGATCGCACTACCCAATTCCCTCCTAATTTCAACCCCATTGATGCCGATATGCAGATGAAAAATAGTTAAAAAGATGTAAAATAAGATATTCTATTTTCTGCGCGATCGCTAAACAAACCTTTATTTTCTTCCTTTGCACCCCTGGGTGAGATCAAAAAGATCATATTGACACAAAACCAAAATGACCAAGCGATCGCTCAAAGCTACTAATATAGATTATCAGGGCAACACAGGAGAAATTCAAAACACCGCCCAAAAACCGACTAACTCTGGGAAAAGTTGGCTATGGTCAACTTTATCCATCATGGTTTTGCTTGGTTGTATTGGATCAATTGTCACACTAGCCTGGATTAGCCTTCTTTTCATCTTTAATCCAGAACAGGTAGTTTGGTTAAATGAGATTCTACCACAATGGGCGCGTATTCCCCAAAATCAGAGCGATCGCCCCCAAACAATTAAAGAAATACAACAGAGTTTAAGTCAACAAAAACGTCTTCCTGGAGAAACTCTGGTTGTGGGTGATCCAGCAGAAAAAATGTTTTTACAGCCTGTTTTTCAAAAGCGTACTAATTGCCAATCTAATTGTCAAGCTTTGGTAGAACTAAGAATTTATCAACAATCCAAGGAATTAAATTTTCTCTCACAACCAGAAAAACATTACCGACTAATCACTAAATTATCTATCAAGGGGACAGATGAATCCTTTGTCAAAGCCCCCTATGGTCAAAGTAAATCAGAATCAGAAAATCCTGACACTACCACTTATTTACCGTTAACAGAGGTAAAAGCCTTTGAAGACTCTCCACCATCAACGGGATTTTGGTTTTATTTACGGGGTGAATGGGAACAAGGAGATAGAACCCTATCCTATGGTAACATAGTCCACTACAATTTGCAAGCTAACAGCTTACGCCAGATGCTATCCTGGAAATCTCCTCGAGAAAACCTGCCTAAATGGGAACAAATCACTGGTACACAGGAGAAGGAATTAGTTGTTGATTACACAGTTGACTTAGAACCCCATTTACAAGCCTATGTAGTCAAATCTAACAGTTTATTTCCCAATTCTCTAGAATTAGAACCCATTAACCTCGCATCACCAGCAATTGAAGACTCTTCCTATCCCAAAGCCCTACTATTAGCGAGGAATGGACTATGGACACCAGCGTTTGAATGGTTGACATCAATCAAAAAGCAGCGAAAAACACCCATGCCAGCCAGCGCCCAAGCGCAAATTGATTTGATTCGCTTACATTCAGAGTTTACCAAAATCCAAGCGGAGAAAAACTGGGCTAGTCCGAGTCAGCAGGTTTTAACATATTTAATTGATGGTAGTTGGGAAAAGGCCTTAGATGTATTTATGGCATCTCCCAACAATGCCTTAGAAATTTCTAGTTTACTCAAAGCCGATAAAGGCAGGTTATGGAATCGTTCATCTGTAGCTTTGCGGTTAAACCCCACCAGAAAGGCTGTATTAGGTTGGGTGACTTTGATGTTTGCAGTTCAAAGGGGGGAAGAACGAGCTAATGCTTGGTTACAACAACAAACCAATATAGATGGAGATACTATAACATATATTCAAGATTTATTGGCACAACTCAATACAGCATTAACAAAAAACCAAGTTTTTGACTCCCATCCCAGTCGTATTGTTGGTGCGGTGCAACAACTCTCCAATATTAATTATAATCAATGGTTGCCGATAGATCCTAAAAGCGATTTAATAATCACCAGTAATCAAGTTTGGTATCAAGTCGAAGTGAGCGCTTTTAATAATGGTACAAGTTGGGTCAATTATCCGTTTACTGATTTAAATCCACCCAATGCGAACCCTGGTAAATTTTTTGGGGATATATTGGGAATCACTGTTGATCCTACCATCCAAATTATTGTTTGGGGAGCCAATGGTGAACAGCAAATTAATATTGCTACAATCAAAGCAGTACAATTACAGGGTGGGTTTTTACGTCTTTTAGTTGCCGGGAGTGCGATTTCTGAAGCACCAGATACTTCTGTTCAACCCCGACCTTTAGCTTTAACAACTTCGGCTTTGGAATGGGTTCAACCATCTCCCATCAGTTTACAAGAATTATATCAAAAAAATCCTGGTCGGATGGATTCTATTGTAGCAAGTATCTGGCGAGTCTTACAGGTGTCTGGAGATATTTTGCCGGGGGATGTTCCCAAATTTGCGGAAATAGAGGAAAAAATAGGGATTTGGCCGGTACAGTTGCTAGATTTTAATCAGAATGGTCAACCTGAGATCGTGTTAACTATTTCTGCTGGGGCTATCAGTGGTTTAAATCAAGGAGAACCGCAGTCTGTTAAACCTACTCGCACCTTAATTTTATCAGATCAGGGTAAGGTAATTTATACCGATTTTACGGCTAATTCC
>NZ_JAYGHC010000045.1:17359-26847 GCF_034932285.1 Cronbergia sp. UHCC 0137 | reverse complement strand
TTTTCTTGTATGTTATTCCTGTTGGTCGTTAGAATCTACCAACCTTTGGCTGTTCAGTTTTTGTAACTGTTGTAGTAAAGAGTCTACCTCAGCTTGCAAGTCCATAAATTTGACTTGCTGATCATCCTGATAATAAGCCTTTGTTAACTTGCTGACCAAGCTAACTTGGGATTCGTAATGAGCAACACTGGTAGAAGAGGATGTAGACATGATTTTTTAAATCCGAAATTTAACTCACACCATAGGTGATTTTATGATAATGCTATTTTAAGCTTTATTAAAAAAAATGTATAGTTTAAATCATTTAGGCTAATATTTTTTTGATTAATCCATAAGCTAGAAGAATATCGTTATAGATACTTGGACAGAGTTGAGATTACCTGACGGAGTGAGGATATTAGCTAAATTAAGGTATTATAGTAGATTAACAGTCCCACTTTAGGATAAAATTGGCTGGTGGGAGACCTGCATAGAACAATTCAATCGTTCCCTCAATAAATCCATAGTTAAGAAATTTTAAATCCCGTGACTTTGAGCCTGTCTGTTGCTAAATCTCATTCTCGACCCTGGCCAGGACTGATAGAAGCCTATCGTGAATACTTGCCTGTCAGTGAAAAAACCCCAGTTGTAACGTTGTTGGAAGGTAATACACCTTTAATTCCAGTGCCAGCGATCGCTGAACGCATCGGCAGACAGGTTAAAGTATTGGTAAAATATGATGGATTAAACCCCACTGGCAGTTTTAAAGACCGGGGGATGACAATGGCAATTACTAAGGCCAAGGAAGCAGGGGCTAAAGCGGTGATTTGTGCCAGCACAGGTAACACTTCCGCAGCCGCAGCGGCCTATGCCCGTCGTGGGGGGATGAAACCCTTTGTGTTGATTCCCGACGGTTATGTGGCTTTAGGTAAATTGGCACAGGCTTTATTATATGGGGCTGAGGTGTTAGCCATTAAAGGGAATTTTGACCAGGCCTTAGAAATTGTCCGCGAAATGGCAGATAACTATCCGATTACCTTGGTGAATTCTGTCAATCCCTACCGTTTGGAAGGACAGAAAACAGGAGCATTTGAAGTGGTAGATGCCCTGGGAGATGCCCCCGATTGGTTGTGTATACCGGTGGGGAATGCGGGAAATATCACAGCATATTGGATGGGTTTTTGTCAATACCATCAAGCCGGAAAGTGCGATCGCTTACCGCAAATGATGGGTTTTCAAGCTGCTGGTGCTGCACCGTTGGTAAATGGTCAAGTGGTCATGAATCCAGAAACCATTGCCACAGCGATCCGCATTGGGAATCCTGCCAGTTGGGATAAAGCGATCGCAGCCCAATCAGCCAGTCAGGGAAGCTTCAATGCCGTCACCGATGAGGAGATTTTGGACGCTTATCGGCTGTTAGCTTCATCAGAAGGCATTTTTTGTGAACCTGCTAGTGCGGCTTCTGTGGCTGGATTGTTAAAGGTGAAAGACCAAGTTCCCACCGGGGCAACTGTGGTTTGTGTCCTGACTGGTAATGGTTTAAAAGACCCAGATACAGCTATTAAACACAGTCACGCTCAATTTAAGCAGGGTATCCCCGCAGAAATGCAAGCGGTAGCTGAAGCAATGGGATTTTGAAGGAATTTTAGGGTTTTTTTAATTACGCGATCGCTCAACCATAATAGACCTCTCGAAAAAGGTGTAGGGACAATTCATGAATTGTCCCCAACAAAGGTTTAAGCATATTTAATTTTTGGAGATATCTAATACTTTTAATTGCTATCTATTAACCAAGAATATCACTTACCTTAATCTCAATTTCTGGAAATACTTCACTTTTAATCAAATTATCACCTGTATAGATAAATTCTTCATAAAAGCCTTCTACCAAAGATAAAACCGTAATTTTGTTCTGTACAGGATCAACAATCCAATATTCAGCAATTCCCCTAGCTGCATACTCAGAACGCTTGAAACGATAGTCTCGGACTTGATTTTCAGTACCAGGTGATACCACCTCTATAGCTATTAATGGTGGTGGCATATCATGGGTAATTGTTCCTCCTTTCGTAGTTTCTAAAGCAGCACGACATTCTTCACCCAAGATTAATAAATCAGGGATTCTTACCTTAGCTCTACGTCCACTTACCTCAATCGAAACCTCTTTGTATGCTAACAGATGAGGAAGAATAAATTTATATAATGCGAATAAAAGTCGTCTTGATACATCAGAGTTTAAAATTGATTCTGGTGGCATTAAAACTAATTCTCCATCCACTAATTCATAGCGATTTTCAGTGCCATCATCATAGGCATAGTAATCTTCAAAGGAAAAATAATTGACTGGTGCTTGAGGAGTGTGAACCATAAATACCTGCTATACCTCTTCTGTCAGAGTGGGATAATAGTTTAAAACCTTTGCCGAAAGAGAATCAGGAGACAAAACAGCACTGACTAACACATTAGTATCAAGAACTAGACGCATAAAACTATTGATCGTTGCTTAAAAGCTCATTCAACTTGTCTTCAGTTAAACCACGTTCTTGGGCTTTATGTCCGATACTTTGTCTAAATTGTTGAAATTCTTGAATATTAATCCGAGTTATTTGTTGATAATCTTCAATAGACATAATAACGGCAATATCACGATTTTGCTGACGGATGGTTACAGGTTCACGTTGCGCTTTATCAATGACTGCTGCAAAAGCTTGGTTGGCTTCCGTGTCTGAAACAAATTGCATAATTTCACCTCTTTATGTCTTTATTATAGACAAATTTTCCATCACATCTTGCCTATTTAAATGTAAAATTGAGTAGCAATTTCTAGGAATCGCTACTGCTGTGTGTAGTATACTTGGGGAAAGGTAACAGGGTAGTCAATTATTCTTCTTCTTTCTCTGCTTTTGCCCTTTCTGCCCCTTCTGCTCGTAATCTTGTTAAACTGTCAATAGCGTCACCCAAGGCGTTGGTTAGTCCTTGACGGGTTTCGGTGTGGTTTTCTTGTTCTATTTTCAAGGCTTTGAGAAAGCGATCGCGCTCTTGGGTGACAGTAATTAGCCTAGTTTGTAATTCTTCTACGGAAGTAATTTGTATAATTTCTTGTTCATCAGAAGTTGATTCTATCTCAGAAGATACTTTCATATCAATGGATTGAGATTCTGTACTTTCGGTTTTTACAGATGAGTGTGCGTATCCCATAGATATAGCTTGTTGATACATTTTAGCATCTGTCCGACGTTGTTCAGATTCAGTATTATATAGTTGTCGCCATTTTTGAGAACTTTCCCAAGCCTCATCACATTTTTGTTGCAGTTGTGCTATCTGCTGTTTCAAGGCTTGAATTTCGGCTAACCACTGTTGTGTTAAATTTTGAGTCATAGAAGTTTTTTTTGTAAGTACCTATTTCTTGAATACGAAGGGAATCACTGTATTCATTTACCGTTTCCTGTTCCCTGCTATATATTGACAGTAATAGTTGACGTTTATCAATACTGAAAATATGTTTAGAGATAAGTTTGCAAATAACTTGGGAATTAGTCAAGCTCGTAAAGAACAAGTATATTTGGATATATGCAGATCAGTAACGCTTGAAGATTCCAGCTATTGGATTCAGGTTTTATTTGCGGCTGGTATTGCTACTCTAGGATTAGTGCTGAACAGTCCAGCAGTAATTATTGGGGCAATGCTAATTTCTCCCTTGATGGGGGGTATTCTAGCCAATGGATTGGCGCTCGCTGCGGGTGATGTAATTTTAGCTATGCGAGCGCTGTTGAATCTAGTTTTGAGTTGCACATTAGCCATTACCTTTGCGGTGCTACTGGTATCTTTACTACCATTTAAAGAAATGACTGGTGAAATTGCAGCTAGGATTCGCCCTAATATTTTAGATTTGGTAGTTGCTTTATTTTCTGGTGCAGTGGGTTCAGTGGCAATTTGTAAAGAATCAAAAGGGATAGCAACTTCAATCCCTGGTGTGGCTATTGCAGTGGCTTTGATGCCGCCTTTATGTGTAGTTGGTTATGGTATTGGTTTAGCAATCAGTTTAGATGCTGTCAAAGGCTTACAGGTAGCTAGTGGTGGGGGATTATTATTTTTCACTAACTTAGTAGCGATTACTTTTACTGCTATGTTGGTTTTTCTAAGTTTACATATTGATAATGATCAGGTGAGAAAACAAGTTAGAGAATGGCGAACAACAGATAAAGAAAGTTTATGGATGCAGAGTTTTTTAGAGAAGTTACCTGTATACAATCAGATCAGAAAAGTTGGAGGTTTGCCAGGAAGATTTTTATTAATTTTTAGTACCATTGGTGCGATTATCTTTCCTTTAAATGAATCTTTAATCCAACTACGACGAGAAATTTATGTGCAGCAAAGAGAAAATCAAATTCGTAGCGCAGCAACAGAAGTATGGCAGAAGACTTTTGCGAGTTTTCCCAATGGTGAAACCCGTTCTTATATTAGTAATATTTCTACCTTACAGCAAAAGAATAAATTGACAATTCAAATTCAGGTATTTAGCAGTAAAGAATACACACCTGAAGAACAAAAGAGTTATATTAATATCTTAGCAGAACGATTGGGGAAACAGCCGCAGTTATTAGGATTAAAGCTAATTGAAATTCCTACCGCATCAAATGAACTTTTACGCCAATTAGCAGAAGAAAAGCCTGGTGAAAAGGTTATTACTATTGCTCAGTTGCAAGCAAATCTACTTCAAGAGGTTCAAAATTCTTTGGGTGATATTCAACTTCCTGAACCAGCGAAATTAATTAATTATGAGTTAATCAGTAGTTCTGTTGAAACATTAAGGATTAGGTTAGTATATTTGAGTGAAAGAGATATTGATAGAGATGCTCAAATTTTGATTACAGATAATATTAGAAGTAAGCTTGATTATCAGTTGGCTAAAGTCAAGATGGAGAGAATACCTACTGCTTTAGGGATTATATCTTTTGAACAAAATCAATCAGTATTAACGCCAAATAATACCAAAATTTTAGACCGTGCTGGGCAAATTTTGCAGGAACACCCGAATTTAAATCTGGAGGTGACATTTAATCAGCAACTAACGGAACGAGAAGATATTATTCAAGAGCGATCGCAAGCCATTATAAAATACTTACAATTGAAATGGCAAATCAGTGATGATAGGATTAACACGCAAATAGGAACAGAAGCTCAAACAAATGTGAAACTCAATTTTTCGGTAATATCACTGACGCAGCCACCACGGGAAACTCTGCCAGAAGTGCAATAAATATGCTCAATTTCAATTTTATCAGGTTCTTTCGCCATCTGAATTGGCGGACATTAAAAAAAACGATCACAAAAACAATTGAGAAGAGACTTTTAGGTTTAGCTTCAGAAATTGCCTTTAATTCCATGTTATCGCTGTTTCCTGCCGTTTTGACCATACTGACAGCTATTGGTTTATTGGCTGAGTCTCTGCAAAACACCTTTAGACAATTAGCGTTTCAACTGAGTCAAGTTGTACCAGATGAAGCTTGGAGACTGATTAGTGATTTTGCTACTGAAGAAATTGCCAACTCTAAAAATACTAGCTTATTTTCCGTGAGTTTTGCGATCGCTCTTTGGGTAGCTTCTGGTGCTATCAGTACAGCCATGACCGCCTTCGACCAAATTCAGCAAATTCCCCCGTCCAATACTCGCAACTTTTGGCAAGCAAAACTGGTTTCCCTGGGGTTAACAATTGGCACTATCTTACTATTAATGACGGCTTCTTTTTTAGTTTTTGTCAGTGATTTAGTTTTAGGCATAGTTGTACATGATAATACTTATCTTACCTTCTTGCTGCATATTTGGCAATTATTACTTTGGCCTTTAGCACTAACTATAGTCGCTTTAGCTTTTGGCTTTGTCTATCGCTATGGACCGAGTATTTGGCAACCTGGTACACCACTGATGCCAGGAGCAATTTTAGCAGCTATTTTTTGGGCAATACTTTCGGCTTTATTTCGGCTGTATGTGACAAATTTCGGTAACTATAATAAAGTTTATGGTGCAGTAGGAACTTTTATTGTTTTAATGTTGTGGTTATGGTTAAGTGCCTTTGTTCTCCTAGTGGGACAACAATTGAATGTAACCGTTGGTGAAGCTATGCACTCTAAAACTAACAAGTCAATTAAATTAACAAATCAAAATAGCGATAATGTCTAATTTTTCTGATCATACACATACATCAAGCTTAAAACGTCTACGTCAGATATCTAGATTATTAGATCATCTAATTACTATTCCTGGTACAAAAATAGGTATAGGCTTAGATCCCATCATGGGATTAATCCCTATTGGTGGTGATATTTTGGGAATGATATTATCTGGTTATATTATCTTAGAAGCCGCAAGATTAGGCGTGTCTAAAACCACTTTGGGCAAAATGATCTTAAATATAATTATTGATGCCTTAGTTGGTGCTATCCCTGTGTTAGGCGACTTTTTTGATGTTGCTTGGACTGCCAACAGTTATAATCTTAACTTATTAGAAGCATCTTTAAGAGATCCGAACCGGAAAAATAAAGCAGACAAGTGGTTTATCTTGGCGATTATTGCTGGATTGTTACTAATAACTATTGTTTTAGTTGCATTACCTGTGATAATAATTAGTATGATCTCAAAAGCTTTAATAGGTAACTAAAATATTTCATGAAAGATTGGTGGCAGGTTAATTTCCCTCAAGGGCAACAAAGTCTAACTATCACAGATGCAAGTGGCTATCCCGTCAAAATAGCTTATGGCGAAAAAGGTACAGGAAAACCACTAATTTTATTGCATGGTCTAGGCAGTTGGAGTTATAATTGGCGGCATAGTATTGAGCCATTATCTAAATATTTCCGGGTAATTTGTTGTGACGCTAAAGGGTTTGGTTTTTCAGAAAAACCTCTAGGTCGTAGAGAAGAAGAAGGACATCAAATTATTGAATTAAAGCGAATTATTCAAGCATTATGTGATGAACCCCCCGTAGTTGTTGCAGAATCTTTAGGAGCATTAATAGCTCTAGCTTTAGCAGGACAAAATCCCGACACAATTGGGCATTTAGTAGTAATCAATGCTCCTATTTTTACGGATAAATTACCTCATTGGGCTATGGGATTACTTGCCAAGATGCCATTAGAAATAGTCGAGATAATAGATAAATTACGGCTACCGTATTTGTTTGCACCTTTAGTTAAAGAAGTAATGGCAATAGAAAGACGTAAGGTATTATTTGATCCTTCAATTTTGACTGAAGAAGATATTTATTGGATTACCTACCCTTATATTGAACTACAGGGGACTTTAATCAAAGTTGCAGAAGAATTACAAATAGCAATAAGAGCAATTGAAAATTCATTAGCCAAGAAACCAAATATGCTCACAAAGATTCAAAATAATTTAGGAATAATTGAATGTCCTACATTAATTTTATGGGGTGATCAAGATAGTTGGTTTCCTGTAATTCAGGGTGAGAAATTACATCAATATATCCCTAATTCTCAGTTACAAATTTTGCCTAATTGTTATCATGATGCTTCTAGTGGAGCTTTTGCAGTGGTAAATGCGGCAATTATTGAGTTTTTAAAGGAGACAAAATACAGGTGACAGTAAGGAAGGGAGGAGGAGAAGAGATATATCTCAATCACGATCACGATCACGGATTTAATGGATTACACTGATGAGACAGATTTGAAGATTATCCAATCACCATAAAAAAAGTGGGAGTAGGCATACCAATCGCCTTTAACCTCCCACCCTACATTTGCTGCTGGGGCGTTCAGGAATATGTATAGAAACTGTTTGTTATTTAGGGGGGCTAATTTGTAAGTCAACAACAGTAACTATACGCCGTGATATTCCTGTCGCAGCAAATGTGAAACTTAAATTATTATGTTTTTGCTGCATTGATTTATCTTTCATAAATTTAACTTGGTTAATTACGCCTTGGTTGCCAAGTTGGCATTTTCTAGATTTTTTTTAGAGGATATTGAAAAAGTTACTGGAAAACATTTTTAATAGTGCTTAATTGGCGTATAAACCTCAAATATTTTAAGCTCTGCATCTGGAGTGAGAGATAAATTTATACTATTATTCATAAATTAGCAGTAAGCTGTGTTAGTGCATTTTTTCATGATTTAGTATGGCAACTATTAACGACAACTATTTGAAGCTAAAAGCAGGATACCTGTTTCCAGAAATTGCTCGTCGGGTGAATACCTTTGCTCAGGCAAATCCTGATGCTAAGATTATCCGGTTGGGTATTGGTGATGTCACCGAACCCTTGCCAGAGGCTTGTCGGACGGCGATGATTAGGGCTGTAGAGGAAATGGGCGATCGCTCTACTTTTAAAGGATATGGTCCAGAACAAGGTTATAATTGGTTACGGGAAAAAATCGCCGCCCACGACTTCCAAGCCAGGGGAGCAGCAATTGAGGCTGATGAAATCTTCATCTCTGATGGTTCTAAATGCGACTCAGGCAACATTTTAGATATCTTTGGTCATGATAACACCATAGCCGTTACAGACCCAGTTTACCCCGTGTATGTAGATACTAACGTCATGGCGGGAAACACTGGAATAGCCAATGATAAAGGCGAGTTTGCAGGTTTAGTTTATCTACCCGTCACCGCAGAAAACAACTTTACCGCTCAAATTCCCAGCCAAAAGGTTGATTTAATCTATCTGTGCTTCCCCAATAACCCCACAGGTGCAACTGCTACCAAAGAACACCTGCAAGCCTGGGTAGAATACGCTAAAGCCAACGGTTCGATTATCTTCTTTGATGCTGCTTACGAGGCTTACATTACAGATCCTACCCTGCCCCATTCTATCTATGAAATTGAAGGTGCGAGAGACTGTGCTATTGAGTTTCGTTCTTTCTCTAAAAATGCAGGTTTCACTGGTACTCGTTGCGCTTTAACTGTTGTACCCAAAACCCTCACAGCCAAAGCCGCAGATGGTTCAGATGTGGAAATTTGGAAGCTCTGGAATCGTCGTCAATCTACCAAATTTAACGGTGTTTCTTATATAGTACAACGAGGAGCAGAGGCGGTTTATTCAGCAGAGGGACAAGGGCAAATTAAAGCTTTAGTTAGTTTCTATTTAGAAAATGCCCAAATTATCCGCGAACAACTCACAAATGCCGGCTTAAAGGTTTATGGTGGTGTGAATGCGCCCTATGTTTGGGTTAAAACTCCTAATGGTTTATCTAGTTGGGAATTTTTTGATAAGTTGCTACAAACTGCAAATGTGGTAGGAACTCCTGGTTCTGGTTTTGGTGCTGCGGGTGAAGGTTATTTCCGCATTTCTGCTTTTAATAGTCGGGAAAATGTGGAAGTAGCTATGAAGCGCATCACCGATAAGTTTACGGTGTAGAATATAGTGGTGGGCAATGCCCACCCTACATTAATTCTGTGTTAGCGGCAACTAAAGTTTTAGGAAGCTGGTAGTGGTAAATATGTAGGGGTTGCTGAAAAAGTCTTTTTGTTAGGGCTAGGAGTCAGGAGTCAGG
>NZ_JAYGHC010000045.1:0-16983 GCF_034932285.1 Cronbergia sp. UHCC 0137 | reverse complement strand
CCCTATGTAGTGATAATAAAATTAGGCGCAACAAAAAGAATTATAATAATGTATGAAATAGCAGATAGCACCAATGTAGTTATCTAGCTTTTTAGAGAAGGATAAAGTCTTTCTAACCAAACGAGAAATTCTTTGACGCATTGTATTGTTAAAAGGTTCAATGTGGTTAGTCTTGCCAGACGATTACTAGGAATAACTTGTGCATAAGCAGCCCAGAAATCTGTATAACAAACAGCACATTGACGATACACTGGTGGTAAGGAATCAGGTTAAAGTTGTTGAATTTGAAAATAGTGGTATTTTATTACTTGTACCACGTTATAGTTCAACCATGTATTTAAAAATAATATGTAAAATATAAAATTCTATTAATAAGTTAAATGTAATTAAAGATTTCAACAGTCAAAAACGAATAGTTTAAGTTAGTAAATATCAGTATTAATTATGGGTGGAAATATTTTTTGGTGGGTCATAATGTCTACAACGCTCAGTGATTTTAAATCTGATTCTTGGTTCTATAACATGAGGATTAACACCAAAATATTTAGCTGCTTGGGACATATCTCCTGTTAATAAACTAATATCTCCTAAATCTTGAACTAATTTTGGTTGTTCTAATTTCACACCTAAAACTTTAATAATTTCTGTAGCTACAGCCTTCGCTAATAAAGGAGGGACAGAGTTACCAATTTGGCGAAAACCGTGCCATTTCGTGACATGAAATCTAAACCAATCAGGATAAGAATGTAACCGTGCTGCTTCACGAACTGTAATACATCTTGGTGTAAATGGGTGTATTGGTCTGGGTGAAGTATATGCTCCTCTATTGCTAGGAGTTCCGGCTCTCAGGGTGTTACAGATACCTTGAGGATCGAGTTTATAAAAACGACTAATTGGTTCTGTTTTACCGTGGGGAGTGGATTGAAATCTTTGAATAGATTCGGGAGTATGTTTTGTTCTTAAACTAGATGTAATTAGATTATCATTATATTTGCGTTGATAGGCAAAGTTATTTTCTTGAAGATAAAAATTACGGAGTTTTACTGCATAATCACTAGGTTTACCGTAATTTGCTAAAGTCCAATCTTGTGTATTTAGTTCTGGATAATTTTCTACTTCAGGTAGGTCTTGTATAGCGTCCCAAACCGTAGGAGTTGGTGAAAAATGATTAACAGATGATTTTGTTGGTTTAGTAATGGGAGTTGGATAATTTGGTAATTCTATCTTTTCCTGACAACCGATTAAAAATAATCTTTCACGATTTTGAGGAACTCCATAGCAAGCAGCATTTAAAACTTGATAATTTTGATTGATTTTGTAACCGTTGATTTCAAATTGGCTAATTATTTCGGCAATAAATTGTTTATGTTTACCTATGGTCATGCCTTTGACGTTTTCAAGAACAAATATTTTGGGTTGTAGTTCCAAAACTAATCTAATAAAATGAAAAATCAGGGAATTTCTAGGATCATCAAAAGAACGTTTACCGATTAACGAAAAACCCTGGCATGGTGGACCACCAAATACTACATCAATTTTTTGATTGCCAATGTCAGATTTATTTCTAATTTCTGCCCCAGTGATGTCTTCTACACTTTTACACAACACTGTCCAAAAGGGAAAATTAAATTTGTGAATTGCACAATGAATTGGGTCTATTTCTATAGATGCCAGGACATCAAACCCGGCTTGTTCAAACCCCAAAGTCATGCCACCGGCACCTGCAAATAAATCAACTGCAATCGGCCGATGTTTTCTCATTTTCAATATACCATTTTCAGAATTTCTTGGGCAGCGCGATCGCACACGCCTATTTCTCCCAAACATTGCCGCATTTCTTGATAATCTACTAAAGTTTGTTGTCTACGTTCAGGGTTAAGCAATAATTCCATCGCTGCTTCTGTGATATTATCGGCTGTAGCGTCTTCTTGCAGCAACTCTGGGACAATCCCCCGCATGACTAATAAATTGACCGGGGAAGCGAAGGGAATCGATCCTTTGAGGATATGTCTAGCTATCCAAGCGGTAATGGGGTGGAGACGATAAACAACTACCTGGGGGACATTTAATAGGGCTAATTCTAAATTCACAGTACCAGATTTAGTAATGGCAAAATCAGCCGCTGCAAAAATTTCTTGTTGCTGACCGGATACTACAGTTGCTTGTAAACCATAACGTTTAATTCCCGCTTCAATTTCCCTTCTGTAGGTTTCTAAAGATAGGGGAATCCAAAAGTGGACTGTGGGTAATTTAGTTTGAATAGTTTTAGCGGCTTGGAAAATCACTGGTAAGAGATATTTTAACTCTTGATGACGGGAAGCGGGTAAAAGTGCGATCGCTATTTGTTCCTCTGTCATCCCCAATTTTTCCCGTGCTGTATGGCGTTTAGGCGGGTTCTGGAGACGGTCAATGAGGGGATGCCCCACCCAAGTAACTTTACCCCCCTTAGCTTGATAATAACGCGCCTCCTGGGGGAAAATTGCCAGTAGTTTATCTGTGAACTCGACTATCCGTTTTGTTCTTTCCACACTGATCGTCCATACCCACTCCTGGGGGGCAATATAATAGACCACAGGAACTTTGTTAAAATGCTGATGTAAATAACTACCAATTCCGATATTGGGGGTCATGTAGTCGATTAAAACGACGATATCGGGGGGATGTTTTCGCAAATAAGCGATCGCTTGACGTTGCGCTCTAATTGTGGGAATTACATAGGGTAGCGCTTCGATCACACCCATTGAACCTATGGCGCTGGTATCAGCTAAAATTTTCGCCCCAGCCTTGGCCATTTTTTCTCCACCCAACGCCACAATCTCTAATTTTAAGTTAGCGATCGCTGCTTGATGGTGCAGTGCTTTAATTAATAATGCTCCTTGTAGATCTCCTGAAACTTCGCCTGTACTGATAAATATTCGCATATTAGTTAAATTTATATTTTTTCTCACGCAGAGGCGCAGAGGCGCGGAGAGTAATTATAGAGTTTAGGGGTCAGGCTCAAGGCTTAACCCCTGTTTTTAGCTCATAATTCTTCATTTACTGCTTTTTTGACTTTTCCGGGAATTAGTCCCCGTCTTCCTGACATTTGGGAAAGGAGTAAAAAGCGACGTAGATGTTGTAATTGTTCTGTGTCTCCCAACAGTTCTAATTTTTCTAAAGCGTCTTTAAAATTTAATTCTGAACGGTAGAGTAGACGAAAGGCTTTTTTTAACATCTGTAAGTCGCTGACCGCCATTCCTGAGCGTTTTAAGCCTACTAGGTTGAGTGTTCTCACCCGTGCCGGATTGCCTTCAACTAACATATAGGGAGGTACATCTCGATCAATGCGTGCCATACCTCCGACCATTGACATCCCACCAATATGGACAAATTGATGTACACCCAGTACCCCGCTCAATCTAGCCCGTGATTCAATGTGGACATGACCCGCTAAGGATACGGAATTAGCAATCACTACAGAGTTATGAATTACGCAGTTATGACCGACATGAACATAAGCCATCAACATATTACCATCACCAATTATCGTCGCTTCACCGCTACCAGTGGCGCGATTAATGGTAACATATTCACGAATTAAGTTATTGTCACCAATTTTAACCCAGGTTGGCTCTCCTCGAAATTTTAGATCCTGGGGTTCCATCCCAATGGCTACACCAGGAAAAATCTGATTGCGCTCGCCAATCTCACAAGGCCCTTCTAATACTGCATGAGCGCCAATCACGGTTTCCATCCCGACTTTAACATTTGCTCCAATAACAGCATAAGCACCGACTTCTACCGTTGGGTGGAGTTCCGAATGGGGATGAATTACAGCAGTTGGATGAATAAGTGTTTTCAATGGTGAATCTCCAGAATTGTTTGACGCTGGTGATTGATGATTGGGGAAGACAGTATTTACAGCAACCGCCAAGGTGGTTAGGACATTGATGAAACTCGTTTCACAACAGGGTTTTACTCCTGACTCCTGACTCCTGACTCCTGACTCCTGCTATAATTTTTCTGGTCTTCCTGTCACCTGTCACCTTTTCCCTGACTAGCAATAGACGTTATTTAATTAAAGAAAACATTAGTTCCCCTTCCGCAGCCAATTGTCCATCAACTTCGGCTCGGCCTTGCATTTTACCGAAACGACGCTGTTTTACCCACAGCAGTTCCACTGTCATCACTAATTGATCACCTGGTACTACTTGACGACGAAAACGCACTTTATCAATCCCAGCAAAGACAAACAACCCTCCTGGGACATCGGACATTTGGGTGAGGACAATTCCCCCAACTTGAGCCATTGCTTCTACAATTAACACACCTGGCATGAGCGATCGCCCTGGAAAATGTCCTTGAAATTGGGGCTCATTAAAAGTAACATTTTTAACGCCAATTGCACTTTTACCCGGTACATAGTCAATAATTCGGTCTACCAGTAAAAAGGGGTAACGGTGGGGTAATAGTTCCTGAATTTCCTCAATCGTAAAATTGGTTTTAATTTCGGAAGTATCTCCTTGAGGTGTAATCAATTCTTCGGACTTAGCTATGCTTTGAGTTGACATTGGTACAGTAATTTGGTGGGGAATCTAGAAATTTAGTAGGTAATGGCCAGACAATGTTTAATTTTATAGTAGTGGACAAGGTATTTAAGACATCAATTTATGATGTAAGTCCGGCTAAAACAGGGTTTTACTCCTGACTCCTGACTTCTGACTCCTGACTCCTGCTATATATTAAAGTTCTAACTTTTTGAGCCAGTTGAATGTGTAAATTATGACTGGCTTTGTACGCTAAAAAATGAGCTACAGGAAAATCTCCCAATAAACTCAAATCTCCTACTAGGTCTAATATCTTATGACGTACTGGCTCATTTGCAAATCTTAATGGTGGATTTAACCAACCTTTTTCCCCACAAACCAGAGCATTATCTAAGCTACCGCCTTTAATTAAACCTGATTTTTGTAAATATTCAATTTGATGTAATAATCCAAAAGTCCGAGCAGGAGCAATTTCTGTACTAAAATCTTCACCTAATAACCAACTATGCCATTGATTACCAATGGCCGCCAACTCAAAATCAATTCCATAGCTAAAACGGGTTTCCGATGCAGGTAGAGCGCAGATAAAAGCATCTCCGTCGTTAACCCAAATAGGTGTTGAAATAGTTAGCGGAACTGGTATATCTTTGGTTGTTTGTGATACTATTCCAGCTTCAGTAATACTCTCTACCCAAATCCGCGCCGAACCATCCAAAAGCGGTACTTCTGATCCATCAATTTCGATTCTGGCATTATTTACACCCATTGCAGCCAAAGCCGCCAACAAATGTTCTACGGTGCGAACATATACATCCCCTTTACCCAACTGTGTTGACAGCAAAGTTTGACTAACTGCTTCAACTTGAGCCGGAATAATCGGCGAATTGGGTAAATCCACCCGCACAAAATAGCGGCCAGTCCCCACCTCCGATGGTAATATCCGCAGCTTGGTAGTCAGACCACCATGTAGTCCGACACCCGTTTGAGTAATTTCCCCTGCTAAAGTATGTTGTAACATTGGTGATTGGTGATCGTGATTGGACAATCTTCAAATCCGTGTCATCAGTGCAATCCATTAAATCCGTGTTCCCTCTTCTAAAACCGTTCTCCAATCCCAAAATTAATCCGGTTATCACCATCATCATTGATACCGTAATCTATGCGAATTGGACCTAATGGAGACTGGACACGTACACCAACACCATAGCCGTAACCATTACCATTTTTGTTCAATATTTCAGCCGTCCTGGTACTACTACCCAAGTCGCTACCGTAATCAAAAAATAATGCCCCACTGATGACAGAAAAAACCGGAAACCGATATTCCATAGATGCTTGGATATATCTGCGCCCATTTGCTAATTGTCCTTCTTCGTAACCCCGGACAGAGTTGCTACCACCAAGGGTAAAGGCTTCGTAGGGGGGTAAGTCACCTAAGACTGCGCCGGCTTGGATGTTAAATGCTAAGGTTTCTGGTTTTTTGCTAAAACCTGTCAGTCTTACGGGTAAATATTGGCTGTAGTTACCCCGCAATCTGGTCAGGAAAATGTTACCTTGTCCTACTGGTAGAGATTGATCAACTCCAAAACGCAGGTAAGAACCACTATTTGGTTGTAAGGGATTGTCACGGCGATCGCGCTGGGCACCCAATTGAAATAATAACAAATCATCTTCACCTGTACCAGATTGAGTTAAATCAATCAATTCTCCCGGTGTTCCATTCTCATACACTGTACCCTGTTTGACTAAATCCCCATCGGCATCACGGCTGGAAACTCGTTGATATTGAAAGCCAGTGGAAGCAGTCCATTCTGCTCTTTTGTAGGGATTGGCGGAAAGGGGACGAGTGAAAGTAATACCACCACCTAGTCGGGAAATACGGGGGCGATCGCCATCGGTATCTCCCGGTTGAAACGTCTCAATATCGTTTTCTGGACCCTCAAAAATCAAGGAAATGGAACGACGGCGGAAAATATTGGTGGTGTAGGAGGTACGATAAGGATCACCCGCAATCCAGGGATCTGTAAACCGCACATCAAACAACAATTCCCGTTCACCCACCTGCACCTCAGCCCCCAATTTTTGGTTTCTACCACCCAGATTTTGCTGTTGATAACTAATAGTCCCAAATAAACCACTCGCAGAACTAATCCCCGCACCGGCAGCAATAGATCCACTGGTTCTTTCTGTTACATTCAATACCACATCTACCTTACTGGGGTCGGTTCCAGGGTCTAAGGAAACATTCACATCTTCAAATAATCCCAAGCCAAATAACCGTTGCAAGTCTCTCTGTACTATGTTACGATTGAAAATATTGCCTGGCTTTAATTCCAATTCCCGCTTCACAATATAATCCTTTGTTCTGCCCCGAATTGGTTCTCCTTTTTCGTCTACCTCTTCACCATTTTTATTCCGAAACCTAACCTTAATTTCTTCTACAACGCCTTCTGCCACTTGCAGCGTCACCACCCCAGTTGCCGAAACCTTTGGTGCGCCAATCACATTGGCTAACACATAACCCCTATCTTGATAGGTTTTAGATAACGCCTTGATTCCTTCCTGCAAGTCCCGCAAGTTCAAGATTTTACCATATTGATCACGAAATATTTCTTCTACTGTGTTAGGAGCAAGTACAGAAGCAACTTGAGTCCCAGGATTGGCTTCTATTTCTACTTTCGTCAACACAGGGTTAGGATCAACAACAAAGCTCACCCGTACACCCAAAGGCGTATCTTCTGGTACTGCTTGCACATTGCTGAAAAACCCAGTTCCAAAGATAGCATTAATATCTTCTTGCAATTTGGAGCGTGTGGTCGTCTGTCCTGGTTGGGTACGAATTACTCGATAAACTTCTGCTTCTAATTCTGGGGTCAGTGTGCCTAATTGGGATTTTACCACAATTTCTGACACCAATACACGAGGTTCGGGTGTTTCAGGAGTATTGGGAGAAGCCTGTTGCGGACTGGGTGCAGTTTCCGGCGTTTCAGGAGTATTGGGAGATGCCTGTTCCGGCGCTTGTGCTATATTCGCTCCAACAGCAGAATGGCGAGGATCTGTTTTTAGAACAATAACTGGTAAGTTGGGTTGAGATCCTTGAGTTTGTCTTATTTCCGCTTCTGATTGTTGAGTGGATACTTCAATTTGATCATTGATATTATTAATAGACTGAGCATTTGCAGTTAAAGAACTACCCAAAGGGGAGATCATAGCTACCGCAGCGACAAATACAGGAGATAAACGCATTTGATTGATATTCCTCTTCACGACCACACACCATCAAAACATTAGTCAAACAATTTTGGATTATTCCCACGGGAATCATTAAATGCTACATTCAAATCATTAATATAGCGATCGCTTGCCAGTAGAATGTTATAGCTCACTCAAGGCAAAATAAATAAGGCTTACGCCATGCTTTCCTACAGATACCAAAGGACTTGTAAACCTGTTAATAGTTCCCTGCTATACTTTTAATACTCGTTGCAAAACCTCCTGGTAGGCATTTTCTATATTTCCTAAGTCTCTACGGAAGCGGTCTTTGTCCATGACTCGCAGGTTAGGATCGTCTTGTGCAATGTCCCATAAACGGCAGGTGTCGGGGCTAATTTCATCGGCTAAAAGCAACTGCTGTTGTGAGTCCAAACCAAATTCGAGTTTAAAATCTACTAGGGTAATATTACACTGTTGCCAAAACCCCTGGAGAAATTTGTTGATTTTTAATGCTAGATGGGTAATACTGTCAACTTGTTCCTCAGTAGCTAGTTTCATCAACTGTAAGCGATCGGGCGTTAGCAATGGATCGCCCAATTCGTCGTTTTTATAATAAAATTCTACTAGAGGCTTTGCCAGCACCGTTCCTAGAGTTAAACCCGTTTGTTGACATAGACTACCCGCAGCAATATTTCTAACGACTACTTCTATCGGCAAAATTTTCACCGCTTTTACCCGCATTTGATTGGGGGCAGGACTATCAATATAATGGGTTTTGATGCCATTTGCTTCTAGTTGCTCAAATAATTTACTAGAAATGCTACAATTGATTATCCCCTTGTTCTGGATGCTGCCACGTTTTTGGGCATTAAACGCAGTAGCGTCGTCTTTAAAATCAGCCAGCAAAATTTCAGGATCTCCAGTGCGATAAAGAATTTTGGCTTTTCCTTCGTATAACTTGGAATTGTCAGACATGGTATCAGGTCAACTTGTAGGCGATCTTTAGCTTTGTTTGGTTCAAGTTTAACCATTTTATCTCTACTTATTCTCTATTGGCCAGGTATGATAATTTAGGAGTTAATAATTTAGTAGCTAAAGACAATAAATCACTTGATTTTACTCAAAATCCGCTTAATTTACTAAATATTAACTAGAATTTTCCAATAAGTTTGATTTTTATAGTTAACTGTGTGGCGTTTTAGTAAAATAAATCTTGCCAAAATGTTAAAAATAATACAATCATTCCATCAATCATTTTGCTTGATATCAGCCCGCTATCTAATCAGTAATTCTTCTTCCTCCTGACTGGTGCTATAGTACAAATTTATAAAAATGGAGAAAAAATAGTGAATCAAGATGATTTTCTCTATCCTCGTAGTCGTTACTACGGTCATGTAAAACCCGAAAATTTGGTTTTCAATGCCAATCTACAGGAATTTGCCCAACGAGTTAACTATATTTGTAATTTAGAAACTGGTGGGAAAATGTCACCAGATGAAGCTTATGAACAAATTAAACAGTTGTGGAAACAGTTAAAACATTCAAAAAAACAATTAAAAATAGGTGAAGAACCTTTTAAAAATGATGGTTCTGACGGTGAGACATAAAGTTAAAAGTTAAGGGTTTGGGTAAAACGTAGCTTTCAAAGTTCGATTCCCAGTCCCCTAAACTTTGATTTTCAGTATATTAAATGCCTTCAGGATCTACACCTAAAGCTTTTAATTTTTCTGCTAGTAATTGAGCGCGTTGTTCGGCACTTTGAGCGCGTTCATCGCCGGTAAATAAAACAGTACCATCTTGCACACACCAACGCAACCAAGTATCATTTCTACCTTCAAATTGTCCTGACCATAAAGTTACACCCAAACCAATATCTTCTAACCAGGTTTCTGTAACTTGAACATAATGCCTACCCTTGAGTTTATAAACTTTAAGTGGCTCTGTTCCTAACTGTGAACTTGGGTCATAAACAATATAGTAAATCACCCGCATTTGTTCATATATTTTCAGCTTTTTATCTAATTCATTTCCTTCTTTATTAGAGACAATTTCAATTACAACTTCTGGAACCTTACCGAATTTCCAAACCAGATAACAACGATTTTGTTTTTCCCACCAGTTATCAGGAACTTGGACATCAAAACTAACAAAGACATCAGGAACAATGGCCGGTTTACCGTCGGTATGGTAAATACCAACATTGGCTTCAGCTAAAAAGATTTGATTTTGTAAGGAACTATAAAGAGAACCCACTAAAAGGCGTTGTTGTTTAGCAGATGCAAGATTATCCACAGGTGTATCATCTTCTGTAATTAGGAGGTTGGCATCTGGTACATCAGGTGTATATTCTTCTGTAATTAGAAGGTTATCATCTGGTGCATCAGGTGTATCAATATTCTTGATTAAAAGTTGCTCAACCATGATTTTATCCACTACTTGAGGACTATATTTATGATATATGGTGATTGGTGATTGGTGATTGGTGATTGGTAATAAATTAATTATTCCTCTCATTTCCCCCCTGCCTCCTGCCTCCTGCCTTATTATTAAACTGTCGAGACACCATCCCAGTTATTAGGAGGTGGTGTTTGTTGGTAATTATAAGCCCGTTTTAGATGAATATTTAGGGCTATGTCTGTGGGTTTGATGCGTTTAGCTGCTTCAAAACAAGAGATGGCTTGGGAGAAATTACGAGCTAAATAAGCAGTACGTCCCGTATTATAATGATATAAAAACTCTTGAGTATTATCATCTAGGGGTGTAGAGCGATCGCTAATTAATTCATAGATATTGACGGCTTGGTGTTTACCTTTAACACGAATTTTATCTAACTGACGCGCCCACAAGCGATCGCTGCACAAATTATAAGTATATTCGCTCAAAATAATATCACAGCCATATTCCTTAGTTACACCTTCCAAACGGGAACTCAAATTCACCTCATCCCCAATCACCGTATAATCCATCCGTTTAGGAGAACCAATATTTCCCGACACCACATCACCCGAACTCATGCCAATTCCGAACCGAATTTCTGGCTGGGATTCAAAAATTCGCTTTTGGTTAAATTCTGCCAGTCTTCGACGCATATCCAAAGCCGATTGTACCGCTCGCCAAGCGTGATTTTCTACGGGTAAAGGCGCTCCAAAAACAGCCATTAAAGCATCACCAATAAACTTATCTAAAGTACCTTCGTAGTTAAAAACAGCCTCCACCATTGTTTCAAAATATTGATTAAGCAACAAGACCACCTCAGACGCGCCTAGATTTTCTGTGAGGGTGGTGTAGCCCCGGATATCTGAAAATAAAATCGTGACTTCCTTGCGATCGCCTACCATTAAAGTATCGTCTCCCAGTGCCATGACTTGCTCGGCGACATGGGGCGTTAAATAGCGGTACATGGTGCGTTTTAAACGTTTTTCTCGACTGATATCTTCCAACACTACCAATCCCCCCCTCACCCCACCTTCTGGATTAGTCAGAGGATTGACAGTGAGATTAATACTGCGTTCTACCTTTTGTACCATGTCAGCAGTGAGTAACTCAGAGTCTGATATTTGGGGTTGATTCCAAGGAATAAATACATTAGGATTATGGCGATCGCGTGCGGCTATGACTATGTTTTCAATTCTGGGTTCTGAATGGCTAGTGTCATCACTCATTTTTTGAAATAAACCCACCACTAAATTTTGTTCTGGCACATAATGTCTAGCCCCATACTTTAAACTATCTTCCAATCTTGTCGCCAAATTTTCAATCGGCACAACCTCCCAAACTCTACGTCCAATCAAATTTTGTTCCCATAGTAGCTTTTGATTTTGGTTATTTTCCTCATTTCTAGGAAATCCCAACAACTCTAAAGCCGCATCATTAATAGTGACAATTCTTCCCCGCAAATCTGTAGAAATTACCGCATCAGACAGACTTTGCAAGATATCTTTTTGATATTGTTTCTCTACAATTACATTTTCAAATAACCGAGCATTTTCCACAGCAATTCCAGCCTGGATATTAAAAGCCCGCATAAACTCTTCATCTGAAGCGGTAAAACTACCTTGTTGTTTATTAATTAACTGTGTCACACCAATTAATTCGTTAGCCGAATTAAACACCGGTAAGCACAAAATATTCCGAGTTAAATAACCAGTTTTTTTATCTGTAGATGGATCAAATCGGTAGTCTTGGTAAGCATCAGAAATATTTAAAGATTCTCCAGTCGAGGCTACATAACCAGCAATACCACGATTAGAAGGAATCCTGACTTCTATTAAATTATTGCCATCAGCAGC
The DNA here is from genome assembly GCF_034932285.1 of Cronbergia sp. UHCC 0137. Taxonomy (NCBI): domain Bacteria; kingdom Bacillati; phylum Cyanobacteriota; class Cyanophyceae; order Nostocales; family Nostocaceae; genus Cronbergia; species Cronbergia sp. UHCC 0137. The sequence continues at coordinate 4,955 of NZ_JAYGHC010000045.1, read as the reverse complement.
CGCTACTTTTGTCCATAGTTGACCCATTTCTTTGCGATACAAAAATAGTGTACTACGGTCTGCTTGCATCAAAGTTCGAGCTTGTTCCATCACTATTTGCAAAGTTACTTCTAAGTCTAAACTTTGCCCCAATGTTTGCGTTGCTCGCAACAAAGCCGTTGCCCCTCTTTGATTACGAGCCGCTACATAAAAAGATTGACAACTTTCTAAAATAATCCCAATAGAGGCTGCAAAATCACGAAACCGTTCTTCATCTTCTTGGTTAAATGGCAGTTCTCCAGCCTTATTTACCAGTTGTACCACTGCCACAGTTTGCTTTTTACTACTAATAACGGGCATACATAAAATATTACGGATTTTATAGCCCATTTGTTGTTCTAATTCAGTGCTAAATAAAGGATGAGTAGAGGTATCAGAAATATTTAAATATTCACCTTTACTAGCAACATAACCAGGAATACCAACATTAATAGGAATCCGAATTTCTAAAAATTTTTGTTTATTATCTTGGGAAAGTTTCGACCACAGTTGATTTTTATCATTGTCAACTAAAAAAATAGCTGTGTGTTCAGCTTGTAGAATTTGACCAATTTTCAGGGTAATAGCTTCTAACACTTGTTCCAACATCGTTTCTAGAGCTTCATTATTGATCAAATCAATAGCTCTGAGAAATTGTTGAAATTCCGCAGTAATAAAGTCAAGTAAACAAACAAACTCATTTACAGAGAGGTCTTTGACTCGACTAAGCAGAACGTGGGTACGATTAACTTGAGTTAGTTCAGTTAATGTAGCTAAAACACTACCAACATTGGGGAAGGTCATAAATAATTAAGAATCAATCAAAAATTAAGAATCAAGAAAAAAATCTCTGTTTTACAAACTAAGGTAATCAGTTTTAACAGTGTATATAGCGGGTAAGGCGTTTAGAACATCAACAAATAATAAAACCTAGACGCAGAGAAACTTTTAATTTTTTCCCTGTTCCCTGTTCCCTGTTCCCTGTTCCCTGCTATAAAGATAACCACCTAAAACCTTCATTCTTGATTCTAAAGATAAATATTTACACCGATTGACTTGGCTTGATTTATCAACATTTTAAATTCCTTTTTACATGGCTTTGGTCAAATTTTGAGCAACAACTACTTTGTGATAATAATCTTGCAGTTGCTTAGTCGCAGAAGCCCACCCCCAGTTTTCTGCTTCTTTGCGGGCGTTTTGTCGAATCATAGTTCTTTCTTGTTGCTCTCGTAAGAGATGAATTGTAGCATCAATGGCTGCCTGAATATCTGCCTTTGGCTCAAACATATATCCATTTACACCATCAATCACAATATCTGGAATCCCCCCAGAACGGGCTGCAACCACGGGACACCCTGCGGCCATTGCTTCTAGAAGCACCAATCCTAGTGTTTCTGTGCGGGAAGGAAAAATAAAGGCATCAGCACTAGCAAAGGCAGATCCTAACTCTTTTCCCATCAGATAGCCGACAAAGTTGGTATTTGTTCCAGCAAAGTGTTTTTCTAGTGCTTGACGGTGGGGACCATCTCCTACCAATGCTAATCGTGCGTTGGGTATAGCTTCTAATATGGGCTTAATCCGTTCGATTTCTTTTTCAGCCGAAAGTCTACCCACATATAATAATAAGGGGCTTTCTGGATGATTATTTGATAAGCGCGATCGCATTTCTTGACTAGCTAAATCAGGATGGAATAGTTCTGTATCTACCCCCCTCTGCCACAAATCTACCCGTTCAATCCCATGTTCTGTTAACTCTTCTACCATCGCTGTAGAAGTACATAAATTTAATTCTGCTTGATTATGAGCGCCTTTGAGTAATTCCCAAAGTAACCCTTCTAGCATTCCCAGTCCATAATGCTCAAGATATTTGGGTAAATGGGTATGGTAAGAGGCAACTAAGGGAATTTTGAGAACTTTACTATAAAAAATCCCTGCTAATCCTAAAACCGCAGGATTGACTACATGAATAATATCTGGTTTAAACTCCTCTAAGGCGTGACCAATTGCCGGACGAGGAAGCGACATTGTTAACTCTGGATACAAAGGTAAGGGAAACCCCGTCACACCATAAATTTTTGCTCCTTTATGTTCAGTTAACCCACCTTCAGGGGCAACTACCAATACCTGATCTCCATTGCGTTGCAGATGGTCTACAGTGTGGCGTAGGCGTGTCACAATGCCATCGACTTTGGGCAAAAAGGTTTCAGTGAATAGAGCAATTTTCATAGTTGAAAAAGGGAACAGGGAATAGGGGGCAGCGGTTCGGCTTGTCTGCGACACACTTCGTGAACGCTCACCGACCGGGGGCAGGGGAGGCAGGGGAGGCAGGGGAGGCAGGGGAGGCAGGGGAGGCAGGGGAGGCAGGGGAGGCAGGGGAGGTTTTTAATTTACTTCAATACCTTTAATCCCTTAATCCCTCCATCCCTTAGCCTCTAATACAAACTATTTTCTGTGCCAAGAGACCTTGGGTAGAATTTGTTTGTTATCAACTCGTTGCTGATATTTGATAGCAAAGTTTAACAGAGAATCAAGTAGAGAATCTGAGAGATAGTGGGGATTTAACCCTAAATCAAGCAATTTGGTATTTTTAGCGTTGAAATAGTGTTCTTCTTTTTCTACTCTGGGATTATCTAAATTATTGATCTCTATATTTAATCCGAGTCCACTTCCAGCTTTTTTGACCATGTTGGCCAATTCAGCAATGTTGAATAGTTCCGTAAATTGGTTAAATACACGGAACTCTCCCGGTTTGGCTGGATTAGCGATCGCTAATTCCATACATCTTACCGTATCCCGAATATCCAAAAATCCACGTGTCTGTCCACCTTTACCGTAAACAGTCAAAGGATGGCCAATGGCAGCTTGAATACAGAACCGGTTCAGTGCTGTGCCAAACACGCCATCATAATCAAGGCGGTTAATCAACAGTTCATCCATCCCCGTTTCTTCGGTTAAGACACCGTAAACTATACCTTGATTTAAATCTGTAGCCCGTAAGCCCCAAATCCGACAGGCAAAATCAATATTATGACTATCATGGACTTTGCTGAGGTGATACATTGAACCGGGTTGCTTAGGATAGGGTAAGGTATCTTTGCGCCCGTTGTGTTCAATGGTGATGAAGCCTTCTTCAATGTCGATATTAGGCGTACCGTATTCACCCATTGTTCCCAACTTCACCAAATGACAATCCGGGAAATCTTCCCGCATGGCATACAGCAAGTTCAACGTACCAACTACATTATTTACCTGAGTTAAAACCGCGTGTTCACGATCAATCATCGAAAAAGGCGCGGAACGTTGTTCACCAAAATGCACTAAGGTATTTGGCTCAAACTGTTTTAACGTTTTGTGCAGAAATTCGTAATTAGTAATATCACCAACAAACAAGTCAATTGTTTTGCCAGTCAAATCTTGCCAACGCTGGAGACGTTGCTGAATTGGTGCAATTGGGGTAAGAGTTTCGACACCCAATTCATTATCCCAGTGTCGCCGCACCAAACTATCTAAAATTCCGACTTCATAACCTCGATTAGACAGGTAGAGTGCAGTTGCCCAACCACAATACCCATCGCCACCAATAACCAGGACTTTCATCTTTACCAGTTTTTACTCACTGATAGCTAAATCTATCAGGTTTGTGTCCCCTATTCATCATTAAATTAACATGAGCTTCATCAAACTGACTGGAAGCTATGCAGATTAATCGTCTCTGGGTTAAAAACAGCGATGGATAAACTAACCGCAGAGGCGCACAGAAATCAGTGCTAACAAGGCGATCGCTATCTTGCTATCCTATACTGGGAGCGATCGCTTCCCTCTCTACGAGACGCTACCGCGTAGCTTGCTTCCTCAGAGAGGTACGCCGTAGGCATCCCTATTAAATGCGCTTTAACTGATCTATCCCCCAGAAAAACATTTCTATGCTTCCGCATATTTATAAACATCACAAGGGTAAAAGTTTTAATCTGCCGGAAATTTTTTGTAATTCAAGGAATGAAAATTATATAGTGACGAACAAATAAAGTAACATTAGGGATAAAAATTCTATAATGCCGGATAACTACAGTAAATACAAACATAAAAACTTTAACCCTGCGGATAATTATGGTATAGCTACGGAAGTTTCCTTAACTATGCCGAAGTTATCCCCAGCTACTTCTAACTTATCCCTCTATATAAAATAGTAAAGTTTAGATAAACAACTTCTTTGCTGAGTTAATTCTTAGATTTATACTGGATTATGTAATTATTATTTGTATCTACCGTATAATTTCCTGTGATTGACAATACTATTCCCGAAATTCCCGTTTCCTTAGATCGCCTTTTAGAAGAAGCTCGTTTAAAATCAGCGATCGTCCGCGATCATGTCCAAGACCTCAAAGACCTTGGTATCACCGAAATCTGGCTAGGTGGTTGATTGGGAGAAATTAAAGTTAAACCCCGTCTAAGTTGAAACCTATAGTTTTTTCGGCGTTGCATGAGTGCGGGAGGTTTTTTGAGTGTAGAGACGTTTATTTTCCTCTGATACCTGATTGCGTTCACTTTTTAACAGTGATTCAATGGTAATGGACTCTCCGATTAATTCAGTAATGAATCCTTCTAAGATCACAAAGTTAGCTTTGTCTCTGAGGATTTTTTTAATTGCCCAATCAAACCGGATATGTTTCATTATCCGTTCCTTTTTTACTTAGTTTAATGTTTCTAGTTCTGCCATAGATAACCCCGTTACTTGAGCAATAATCTCCAGCGTTATTCCTAATTGCCGCATTGCTTTAGCGTTCTTGATCTTTTCCTCTCGTTGCCCATCTTTCCAACCTTCTAATCTAGCGGCTGCCTTAGTAGTTTCCAAAATACTAATTTCATACTGTCTATCTTTGAGATATTGTTTATAATCCTGAATTTCTAAAGTACCTAAACCCTCCTCTCTGAGCCGC